>CAYJBA010000001.1:0-1450 GCA_964367865.1 uncultured Bacteriovoracaceae bacterium
CGGAGAAGTGACTAAAGATTAGACAGCTGGCACTTGTCTAGGCAGTCCTCATGCTGCCATCTCCGTAGGAACGGGCGCTACTTCGATCAATTCAGAATCGACTTGGTTTATATAAAGCGACTTCGAGCAGCATTGCGGTATTGAGACGAATGATTTCACCGGCAAAATTAAGATTAAGCGTATCTTCTTTGTCGCACTCCAGGTGATAGCAAGGTGTCTTTGTGTCCCAATGCTCGATCGTCAATATAGTCGGTACTCCCATTTCCAAAAACGGGACGTGATCGCTTCCCCATGCAGGCATCGTAATATGGGGTTGAAGTAGAGTATATAGGAGAGCCATTTCAGAATAGTGTTTAGCATGCATCTCAAACTCAGCATTAGTCTCAATGTCTAAAATGCCATCTGCGTTGTATGCGATCATATCCATGTTGATTGCGAATTTTACTTTGTAAATTTCGTTTCCGAGGCTCTTTACGTAATACTCGCTTCCAACCAGTCCAACTTCTTCTGCGTTTGTAACAAGAAAGCGCACGGTCCGATCAGGAGTCATCGCGGATACTACGCGAGCCATCTCTAGAACTCCTGCAACTCCGCTTGCGTTGTCATCAGCGCCCGCGAACGGGTGGCCCACTGAATCCAGGTGACCTTCGACGATAACGACCTCATCGGGTTGCGTATTGCCCCGCCGCTCAGCAATCACATTACATGCTGCCCCATCAAAACATTGAAGCGAGGTTTCGTAACCGAATGTCTTGAGACGATTGCTTACCCAATTAGTCATAGCTAGATTATCAATCGTTCCCTTGCTACGGTCGCGAACCAGGCCAAGTTCGTGAATCGTATTTCGAATCTCGTCCAAATTTACAGTATTGAGGACCCTAACGATGGCTGGGTCTGGTCTAAGTGCGGTCTGCCGATTTCCGCGCGCGGGGTAAAATTCTAAAATTTTTCTAAGACCCAGTGGCTCAATTACTTTTTGAAGCTCAAGTGGCAGTTGGGAAGGCTCAACTTTAAGCCCAGTCGTAAATATGCGACCCTTTTCTCTAGGTTCTGAGAGATAAGGAGCAAGCTTTTCCATGATGTGCGGATCTCTTGTTAATAGGAGCCACCGCGATGCCGTACCGGCGCTTTGTCCACCCAATGCCATCGAAAAAAAAAGCAAAGTGTAATTTCGAAACATCCGTGTCGAAAATTTCATGAGTAAAGTCCCTCTTCGGAGAAGGATAAGCGAAAAGGGCGTTTGACCCAAGGTATTTGATGAGCATTTGGCAC
The DNA here is from genome assembly GCA_964367865.1 of uncultured Bacteriovoracaceae bacterium. GTDB lineage: Bacteria > Bdellovibrionota > UBA1018 > UBA1018 > UBA1018 > CAYJBA01. The sequence continues at coordinate 1,273 of CAYJBA010000001.1, forward strand.
AGGTCGCTCACTCGGTTCGAATCTTGCCACCCCGACCAATATTCACTTTACTCTTATCTATACGGGACCGGCCTTCCATGCCCTTACTCACATACGCCGGCATCCTGACGTTATAATCCCGTATATAAAAGTTTAAAGTGAATATTGGGCGGGGTGGCAAGATTCGAACCGAGTGAGC
>CAYJBA010000001.1:1460-27335 GCA_964367865.1 uncultured Bacteriovoracaceae bacterium
CCGGCCGTCTCAGTTTTTTTGTCCTACGCCCCTGGCACGCCGGGCCCGTTATATAATTTTTTAATGTTAATTTTGGCGGTGGGGGTGAGATTCGAACTCACGACCCCTTGCTCCCAAAGCAAGTGCGCTAGCCAGGCTGCGCTACACCCCGACATTTAGAACCTTATCCAACGGCCCGGGCCGCATGTCAATTGTCTTCCCAAATAGTCTTGCCGAGTGCACCAGGAGCCCTATTTTCGACGACCGCGATTTCTAATTTTCTCTTTGATCTTCTTAATGACCTTAGCCCCTTTAGTCCGCTTTGAATCGCTAACAGAAGCCTTAGGTACTTGAGCTCTGCGGGCCTCTCGCAATGCCCGGATCTTCGATTTGAATGGAACGCCAGTTGGAAATTTCAAATTCTTAAACTTCTTATTCTTCGAGTCAAGCGATGCACGGTTCCACAATGCTTCTAAGTGGGGATGCCTAAGATGAAATTCTCTAAGAAAAGTACCGGTTTCAAATGGCTTTGCGGCGAAGGGACGCCCCGCGTGTGCCCAAACGACGTGGCCGCTTTGAATCTCCGTAACTTTGTGGCTTTTGAGCCCGGAATAGTCCGCCGCGACATCCACAACTCCTGAAACGGTATGAACTGTCGCCTGATCATTACTGACACTCACAATATAGTCAGTGCCTCTCACACCTAGTACCGCAGATTTTGTTCGAGTCAAAAACCGATAAACCGATTTTTTTTGCGGTTCGCCTTCGACTAAAATACGGGTTTCACCTTTTTTTACCTCAATTGCAGGTACGGTGGGAGATTCGGTGAACTCAGAACCCGGACGTTCAATGACAATCTCGGTCCCTTTTCCCATGAGTACCTGGGAACCTTCGTAAAATAAAATTTTGGAAGAAACCTCTGAACCCGTTTCAAGACTTTCACCAAAATCCAATGCCTCTCCGACATGGACAGACCGCGGACCATGTGGACCTTGAGCAGTGAGGTAATCTGCCCCTTCGATCTCGTCAATGACGGGAACGGGCTGAACCACCGGAAGTGGCTTCTGAGGCGCAGGGGCTGCCAAAACCGGTGGTGGCCTTAATCTCTTAAATTCTTCAGGCGACTTGCTAAAAACCGAGTTCTTGTCCTCGGCCATGGCCCCCGAAAAAGAGACTACGCCGATTAAAATCCCAACGGACAGCCCTACGCAATATCTTAAAACCTTTGGAGTTTTCTGCATTTTAATAATAATCGTAGCCAATCCGGACTCTCATGTCAAAAAACCTCTTGCACTGCCGTTTGACAATACCTCGTTATTTCATCTACGATTTAAGAATGAGAATCCACGGATTTCGGATTCTCAAAACAGCTGCAATGGACCACCAGCGCGGCATTTGTACAAGGAGGTTTAGATGTTTCTCTCCTTCGATCCTCATCACACCGCTGATTATTTTCCGTGGGGCTAGCCCCCCAATCATTACCTTAAAAATTTAATCTATATCCGTCACAAATTATTCAAGGAGGAATATATGAAATATTTATTGGGCCTTTTGGCCATGGTACTTACTTTAACTTCTCAATCGTCCTACGCACTTCTAGAAAATTCGATTGCCGCTACGCGGCAAGATAGGGTAGCAGATCAAGCCAGAGAGTACGTTATTCAAATTAAAGGCACGCTGGGTTGCGAAACTACCCAGGGATTAACTCAAAGAAAACTCACTCAGACGAACTCTATTTGCATATTGAAAATTCGAGATCGTGAGTCAGGAAAGATCTTCGGCTTAATTGATGCCAAAGCTGCAATGGCGCTTTATAACGCTGGAAGTTACAATGTCTTGATCGAAGGCATTCTTCGAGACGTAAATACGATCCAAATCAAGACTGCTCAAAATCTTTAAGCGGAGTTGGGGGTTCCGGATAAGTCTTGAGACTCGTCCCAAATGCAGGTAAATCTTTATCTATGCTTCCCATCGATAAGGATAAATACATTCAAATTGCCCGAACAGAAGGCCCTAATGCGGCGATTACTGCACTCCACAAAGACACAAATCTCATAGAAATTGAGTCTTTTGAGGGAAAAGCGGGGTGGGACCCCGAACTCTTCGAGCAAATTAAAAAAATAAGGGATTTTTCGCGAGAACTTTGGGATGCCGCAGTTTTACAGTCTGAGGCTGAGATTGCTGCTGAAGCGCTCGCCAACGCCCCATTCGAATCTAAAATCTAAGCTGGAATTCTTTTGGTCTTAATCATTCCACGTTTTTCTAATTTTCTAAGTGCCTCGACCATTTTGAGCTGAGCTCCACCGATATCCCTCATCTCGACGTTTCCAGAGAGATACTCCTTAACTTCGGAGACCATGCGAGGATTTCCGCAGCGATACATTCGATCTTTTACGTCGTCATTTAGCTTCGCAATCGCAAAAGCAGTCACCCGAGGTGGGACCTGATTTACAAGTTCCGCCATCTCGTTATCAGGAAGTGCAAGCACGTCTTCGAACGTAAACACAAATTTCATCGCCTCTTCGGTATATTCGGGATCTTCTGCCATGCCAGCATCAATCATCTTTTTGCGGCGAATTGAAGGCGTAGATTCGAGGAGTTCAACGAGTTGACGAAAACCATCCGGGGATTTTTTGTATCGAGTATAGATGCCCATAAGGTTCTCATTATAAACATTTTCACTTTGGGTGCCAGAAAATGTTAGAATTTAGCACATGGCCACCCCGGCTATTAAATTAGTGCCAGTATCCGAACCTGAAAGCAAAAATCCGCCTACACAAGAAGAGGCCGAAGCAAAGCTTCATCAAGAGGGCTACGAGTCTTATTGTTGGCACGACGTATCAGGAACCCTATACCCGAGACATCAACACGCCTATGATGAATGCCTTTGGATTTTAAAGGGTGAGATTACGTTTGAAACAAAAGAAGCTGCTTTCGCGCTCAAACCAGGCGACCGGCTTTATATGCCAGCAGGAACCGCACATTCTGCAAAAGTAACTTCGAAGCAGGGGGTAACTTATTTAGTGGGACAGAAAACGCCGGAACAGCCCTAACTCAATAAGCCACGAACTCAGCTTCACGAAATGGAATCGCCTTAAACTTCATAACGTCTCTTAGCTTATCGCTGAATTCAAAACTGACTGGACCCGTGTTTTCGGATTCACTTGGATAGGGCACCTCGCTCAGTAAATGATCAGCCCAAGCTCTAGGATCTACTTTGATACAAGGCCACTTCGAATCGCTGCAGGTGTCTTTCAACACGAAAACCCGATTTTCCTCAAAAAGCGATTGAATCATCGCTCTTGAATAATAACCTAGCTGCTTAGACACAATTTGATCGCGTACGGAATCTTCTACAACGATATCTTTTAACTTTTGCCCATGAACTCGTTTGAGGAGTCTCACGTGAACCTCTCCCGATTCTGAGGTGGTGTCAAAAAATGGAAACGGAATCACTCGAATCATCGGCGAAAAAGCGAGCTTCAGTTCTCTTGCCTCCACAGAATCCACTGGAGGAATCGCGCGCGAGTTGTCGTACTGGAGTCCTCTTTCGGAAAAGGAAACTGAAAGTGCCCCGGATGCGATGGCTGACGCAAACTCCACCTTTAATTTTTCTACCAGCTCTGAACCGTGCCTTGCTCTTGCGTTGAGCATAAGACGGGTAACACGAATTTTTCTGAGAAGTTCAAGGGGCGCAATCGGATTAGGACCCGCATTTTTATTATCCTCTGCAATTTCTGCCGCCAGAGTATTTACTTTTTCATCAATCCACTGTCTTAGGCGGGTTCGTGCCTCGCCAGCCAGCGGACCAGAAAATTTGATATCGATCAAAGTCGCTTCGAGCTTTTCGCCCGGAATAAACTCGTTAAACCCACGAAGCGTTTCGTAGCGTTTTTTCATTTCATCTTGAAACACTATATGGGCAGCGTTCCAGATCGAAGAGTAGTAACGATCTGCAACAGTCGTTCTCCAGACCAACTCACGAGCAAATAGATGGTAATAGGCGTTCAGCTCTCGTTTCGCAATCTCTCTAAATTCAGAAATCGTATCGGGCAGTTTTTCGACCATAAAGCGAAACTGGGGAAGTACGAGATCCTTTTTCCACCAGGGTAAACCGTAACTGGGTCCCACAGGTTCCATCAAGCGACGAAGATCGGATAAACCGCCTTCTTCGTATTGCCAATCCACACTAAACTCGAGGCCGTATACAGGAACTTTATCATTTTTAGCTCTTTCATTTTCTGCGGAGAAGCATTCCTTGACCCACTTATAAAGCTGGTCATCCGAATAAAGTCCAAGCTCTGGGCCAGCGATTTTTATAGTCTTTTTAACAGCTTTTTCGTTTTTCAGTTTTTCTACCAATACATATTTTTCAATGGTCGGAACTTTTTCGCAATTGACTGCGTTCTCAACTAAGATCTGACGAACAGCAAACCGGAGCCTTTTTTCGCCCAGCTCCGGAACCATATGCCGTTTGATTCGCTGATCCACGATTTTTGATAGACTGATAAACGCGAGTGCTTCATGCAACGCTTTTTCGAAGGTTGCGCGATCTTTTTCAGTTTTAATTCCAGCGCGACGAGCTTCTTCTAACGGAACATATCCCATGCTGAGAATATCGGTTCCTTTGATATCCAACATTTCGTCAGAATTACTGATCCAGATATGGGCGAGAACCTGGTTTTCCCAAATGGGAGCTTCAAGGGGTTCTGGACCACCGATTCGACTTAAAAAATCGAATGGACCAGCAGCTATCGACGGAGAGCTAAGGACTCCCACCCAAGCTAAAAAACAGACCGCTAAAGCTTTGAACCACATCCGCGACATCGCAGGCAATATAGTTGATTAAATTAGTCAAGTCAATCGGGATTTCCACTCCGGCCAATATTGTAACTATTTGTATTTATTGAATTATATATTTAAGCCGCTCTTGATTTAGGCCTAATAATTGAAACTGTTCCGGCCATCAAATCATGAAGTGCCCGCTTTTCAGGATGAAACGCCGCCATGATATATCCTGCACTCAACGGAAGCGATGAAACCGCGTACCCGAAACACCGAATCAGCGACTGTTTCAATGTGATTTTGCCCAAGTTCTTTTCATTTACGACATAGATTCCAAGCATCTTTTTACCGATCGTTGTGCCGTGCTGAAAGTGCCAGTAGGTATAGTACGGAATCGAAAGCAAAGCGTAGAGAATGCAGTAAATCACCTGAATCCAAACGGGTCCTAGAACGTCTAAAAACCCTCTCGGTGTTTCGCCAGTAGGAGTTTTTAAAACAAAAATCCAATAAATCATTCCGATTAAAATGAGCTCGCCGATAATAACGACAAGTGACAAAATGGTATTATCAATCATTTCTGCGACAAACCGAATCCAAAATCCTGCATATTTTGGTGTAGCCATAGAATCAAATTAGCCCTGGTCCGGGATTATCTCAATTGAAATAAACCAGAAGCTAAACCACAGGCCAAAATGACTAACCAACTCGGCAGACGCTTAACAAAAAGAGCAGTTGTCGCGATTAAAAATAAAAAAATAGAAAGCCTCGAGTGAAAACTCATCGAACCGAGCCTAACCATCGAAGCGGCGACTCCCCCCACAACTGCAGGCACTGCCCAAGACGAAAATGCCTGTGCTCCTCCCCCTTTTGACCAACGACCCCAAATTCTAGGCACTATAAAAAGTACGTTGATAAAGGATGGTAAAAAAATTCCAAATGTCGCAACAACCGCCCCTAGAATTCCAGCGGCCTGATATCCAATAAAAGTAGCAGTGATGACTACCGGCCCTGGCGTAATCTGCCCGAAAACTAGCCCATCCATAAACTCCGAATGACTCATCCAATGATATTTTACGACTGCATCCGCTTCTAAAAATGGAACTATTGCAATTCCACTTCCAAATACAAATGCACCGGCTTTAAAACAAACCCAAAAAATTTCTAGCAATTTCGAATTGAGCACAAGACCTGAAAGTCCCAATCCCAAAAATCCAGTAAATGCCTTGTAGCCCTTGCTTTTCGACTTCGAAAAAAAAATCGGATGTTTATGTATGAGAACACCCAAGACGCCCGACATTAAAATCGCGACAGGCTCAAGGCGTGGTGCCATGAGGACTGTGACACCGCTGATGAGGGCAAGGACCCAAGCTCTAGAAATTTTAATATAAGGTTTTCCGAGCTGCCAAATCGACAATAGAATCACTGCAAAAGTGCCCGCCTGAAGCCCTGAAAAAAAACCTTCGTACCGCCCTACCCAGCCGGTGCGAGAATAGAGAACAGAAAAAAGCGTTACTGCCAAAAAAGCCGGTAAGATAAAAACAAATCCGGATACCATGCCGCCTTGAGTACCGGCTCGCTCGCGGCCCAGCGCGATCGCCATCTGTGTCGAAAGGGGGCCGGGCAAAAGTTTACAAACTGCGACAAGTTCAGCGAACCGCGATTGTGTGAGCCATTTTCTTGAGCGAACAAACTCTTCTTCCATCATGGCTACAGCTGCAAAAGGGCCGCCAAATCCAAGACAACCTAGCCGTGTAAACGCAAACAGAATTTCTTTCATTACTTCTTTGCCACCAACTTAGCCCAAGCGTCCTTGCCATCATTAGTTTCGACAAAATAGATGATCTTGAGGTCTTTGAATAATTCCTGAAGCTCACCTTTTTCGAGTAGATAATCCCGCCTGAGCTCTTTTCCGCCCGCATTTTTCAGTTGCTCAACCGTGTAACTCTGAAACAAAACGACTCCACCTTTTTTGAGTCCCCTTTTGATCTGAGAAACGAGGTTGCGCTGAAGATAATCAATATTTAAAATGACGTCATAAGAGTCGGGCCTGATCTGATAGTGATTGAGATCGGCATTGATTGTATTGATCTGCACGCGATTTTCTCGAGCCAATCTCCTGGCCTTTCGAATCGCGACCTCAGAAAAGTCAACGCCATCGACTGTAAACCCTTTTTTCGCAAGATATACAGCGTTTTGACCCTCACCCATTGCTATGTCGAGGGCGCGGCCAATTGGAAGCTGATGTACGTAGTCACGAAGAAAAACACTTGGCTCTTTTCCAAAGACATAAGCTCTTGTATTGAAAAGGGTATTCCAGTGTTGGCGATCATCCTCGGTATCCTGGCCAGTGACCATCTGAAATACATTTGCCCCTGACGGGGTGGTCTCATCTGATTCTTCAAGACCTAAGAAATTGCATCCAACGAAGCCTGCAAGAGTCACAATCATTGACACGCCTAAAAGCGCCTTGTATACCCGATTCATGTTTGGAATCTCGGGCGAACATATAGTTATCCTTGCGATAGTGCTTCTCATTTTAGGTCCTCGTCGACTGCCAGAGCTTGGAAACACATTAGGCAAAGCGATAAAGAACTTCAAGGACGCAATCGGTGGAATTGAAGAGGCTAAGTTTCGCCACGTAGAGGATACCAAGACCGCATCGGCTGACCCCAAGAGCGAAACCGGCGTAAAAACTGACTCTTCTGCATCGGACCAGTCCAGCGATTCCTCAAAGGATAAACCCACAGACAAGGCCTGAGCCTTGCAAATTGCCCCCAAGCGCGGCAAATTGCTCAAATGGATGCCGTAAAGACAACTCAAGGATTGACGTTTACCGAACGTTTTTCGACTTATTTTTCACGCGACGTCGCCCATCGAGCCGCTAAATCCATCGCCGACGGAGCTGAAATCGAATTCAGCGTTTGTTTATCTGCAGACCCTAAAGTACAAACGCCAGCCATCGAAGCCTTTACATTTACTAGAGTCGAGGGTCGCAATCTGATTCGTGCTGCTCCTTCTTCGTCCGCACAGATTTTATTTAAAATGACGCCCCAAGCTGCTGAGGCGATCCTTAATGATCCAACTGAAGAAATAGGCCAGATCGGCGTAAACATCGCCAAACTCATGATTTCACCAGACGCCAACCGTCGAATCGGCATGAAGCTTCAAGTCGGTTTTATGAGCCTATTTTCTAAGGGGTATTTGGGCGTCTTGACGACGGGTGGCTCAGAATTCGGTTCATTTTTAGCTTCTAGAGGACTAAATGGATTAAGAGCAGTACAATCTCTTTTGAGAAAGAAAAGCGACCTATGATCGACGAAAAAAATTTTACGAAATACCTGAGCCGTCACGAAATCGATGCAGCCGTACAAAATATTGCCCATCGATTAAACCAAGACTACGAAGGTAAACAGGTCGTTTTAGTCGGCGTATTAAAAGGTGCCATTTTATTTATCGCGGATCTCGTCCGGCATCTCAAATTTGATGCTGAAATCGAATTTGTTAGACTCTCCAGTTACGGAAAAGCCAGGACTTCGACCGGAACCGTGACAATCCTAAAAGACATCGGCGCGGATATTCGCGGAAAGCACGTCTTAATCATCGAAGAAATTATCGACAGCGGACGGACTCTAAGATTTTTATATGACCGTTTGCTCTCATCGGGGCCAGCGACCGTCGAAATCGTAACCCTTCTTGATAAAACCGCAAAGCGCGTCGCGGAAGTTCCGGTGAAATACGTGGGACGCGCCATTGATGATCAGTTTTTAGTTGGATATGGGCTTGATTTAGAAGAGCACTGCAGAAACCTTCCAGATATTTATTATCTCAAATACCCCAACTGAGGAACCGCAACCATGATGCAATCACGAGTTCTCGAAGGAAAGGTCGCCATTATCACCGGCGGAGGCCGAGGAATAGGAGCCGCGACAGCGAAGCTTTTTGCCAGCGAAGGCGCAAGAGTTGTCGTTGCTAGCCGAACTTCATCAGAAATCGACGAGGTTGTCCAACACATCGGCCTTCCCAGTGTGATTGCAATGCCGACCGATGTCAGTGATGAAAGCCAAGTTCATCGGTTATTCGAAGAAGCAGAACACATTTTTGGCCCAGTCAATATTTTGGTTAATAATGCTGCTATCGCGCCCACAAAAGAGTTCATATACCTGGATGCCTCGGAGTGGGACCAAGTGATGAACGTCAATTTACGAGGCTCCTTTTTGTGTGCCCGCGAAGCTTTTCGAAGAATGTCGAAAAAAAAGGGCGGCGCAATTGTCAACATCAGCTCACTGGGAGGAATTAAAGGAACTCAAAAATTTAAGGGTTTTTGTGCCTACTCTGTGAGTAAATCCGCAATCGTCGGATTAACCGAGTGCCTTGCGGTCGAAGGCCGTGAATACGGAATTCGTGTGAACTGCGTAGCCCCAGGCGCTGTCGATACTAAAATGCTTAAAACAGCAGCGCCGTTTCTTAAAACTGAGACCCTTCCGATTGACATCGCTAAAGCAATATTACTTTTCAGCGACGATCACCAATCTAAAGCCGTTTCTGGTGCTGTGCTTGAAATCCACAGCAACCTTTGAGAAATTAAAATGCCGATTGCGTACTTATCTCGCCGTACAACCTTTTGCGCTTCGCATCGACTCCATTCGGACTCACTTTCAGCGAGTGAAAATCTGAAAATATTTGGAAAGTGTAATTCTGCGAACGGGCATGGACATAATTACGAGCTCGAAGTCACAGTCCGAGGTGAGATTGATTCTAAATCCGGCATGATCATGAATCTCACTGAACTTAAGAGTGTCATTGAAAGCGCAATTTTGGCAGAAGTGGATCACAAGCATATTAACCTCGACTGTCCGTCGTTTCGTGGAATCAATCCCACTGCTGAAAATATCGCTTTCGTATTTTGGAACCTCCTTTTACCCAAGCTTCCAAAAGGGGCCCTCTACGAAGTTCGTATTAGAGAAACAGAAAATAACGTCGCCTATTTTAGGGGCGAATAATGGGCGCCGCTTTAGGGCTCCTGATCAAAATCGGCGTAGCGATGTATTTTTTTGTAATTGTGGTTTCGTTTCTGACGGGTATCGTTCGCGGCCACGATCAAAAACCTAAGAAGAAACCACGGTCCAGGTAGCTCTCTCATAGTTTCAAATAAACATTCTCTGAAGAACAAGCATCCTGCTTTTCCGCGCTTGTGTCGCATCCATGCGACGCGCGAATCTTCAGAGAATGTTCATTTGAAACTATGAGAGAGGGAGCAGGCGAAGCAGGAGCTGCACCCTTAAAGAAGCTGGAACCAATTAGCACGGATAGAGAAATAGAGGTCCTGAGCTACAAGCTCCTACCCGGAGTGCGAACTTCTTACTCGATTTCATCACGACCATTGAGACGTTCGCGAGAAGCTTCAGCGGTTTGGACGCGCTCAACTTCCATACGAATATGAGCTTCGTCCTTGCGAATGAGCTTAGACATTGTTTTGCCTGACGCATCTAAAATGCTCACATTATTGTAAGCATCCAATTCCAGCCGATTTTTGAGGCGCATCCCTTCGGCATCTTGAATGCCACTACATACAGACGCTGTTCTGCAGTTTGCATCAGTGAGCAGTGAGGCCTGAGATGCGGAGTCCGATTTTTCACGAACCACGGAGACCATTAAGAGTCCTCTTGCGCGATCTTTGTCACTCGAATAAATGATTTGAATTGAACCATCGTCCTGTACTTGCAAAACGGTTTCTTCGTTTACAAAAACGCCGGCAAAGGTTCCTACAGATACAGGGGGCTTTTGAATTTTAGATCCTTCGAGTCCAGGCTGTTTTCCAGGAACAAAATAACCTGGGGGATATTTCATTTGAGGTGCGCAAGCGATTACACCGGTCGCAACGGCCAATACCGTTAATGACGAAAAACTTAATTTCGATAAATTTTGGAACTTCATTTTTCAAACCCTCAAAAAAATTAGCTCTCTTTCCGATTTTCCAGGTAGAGAAACCGACGGAGCGGACGCAACCTCTCATTGTTGACTTTTTTAGTCAATTAAATTTTATCACTGAGCCCTGTTCTTATTCCCGTAATAAAATTCTAGACTTGCCCAATCACCCAATGTCAGCAAAACTAGAAACTATATAAAAACCTAATTTGAGGGAGCGCTACGTTATGAAACGCATCAACTTTAAGGCGGTATTGGTTGTAGTTTTATTTCAACAATTGCTTGGCTTTATCTGGTACTCGCCAGCGCTTTTTGGAAATCCTTGGCTTATTGCCCGTGGAAAAAATCCGGCTTTTTTTGTCCCCACAACTTACTATTGGCCCTTTGTATTTGCTGCTGTTAGTTCCTTTTTATTCGCATGCGTTGTGTCCGTAGCCTTGGATCGGGCAAAAGTAAAAACCTTTAAAAAGGGCGTTAAAGTGGGAGGGATGCTCTGGTCCGCCTTTATTTTTCCTGTCATCTTGACCAACTATAGTTTTTTGGGTCTCTCACGGGAACTTAAGCTGATCGATGGCGGAATGCTTTTGATTTCCTATGCTGTGGGCGCGGGTATCATTGGAGCGTGGAAAAAGAAGTAATCTAGGTCTTACTGACCTAGATCCCGTCCGGCTGCGATGGACGACTCATCAAAAAATCCAGCACCTCGGCCGCGGGTCGCCCCTCCACAGTGAGGCGATAGACGCCTTCAGTAATGGGCATATAGATTCCGCGCTGTTTAGCATGATTCCAAACAATCTGCGTTGTCCGTACCCCTTCGGCAACACCCCCTAGCGTGTGAAGAACTTCGGAGAGCTTTTTTCCCGCCGCAAGCTGCTGACCCACACGGTAGTTTCGACTGAGTGGACTGCTACAAGTTGCAAGAAGGTCACCCATTCCTGCGAGCCCTAAAAATGTTTCGAGCTTCGCTCCCATCGCCGTGCCAAAACGTACGATCTCCGCAAGCCCACGCGTGATCACCATGGATCGGGTGTTCCACCCCAGCTTAAGAGCATCTACAGTCCCCGAAGCAATAGCCAAAATATTTTTAAGGGCGCCCGCCCATTCGACGCCAACCATATCGTTAGAGCTATAGATCCTAAAACGATCCGTAGTAAAAAGCGCAATACCGGCGTCAATGACCTCTTGAAAAGATGAGGCGACTACCGTTGCAGCAGGCTCACCTCTGGATACTTCGTGCGCAAGATTAGGACCGCTAATGACTCCAATTCTCGGGCAAGGCAACTCTTCGGCTAACATCTGAGAAACCCGCTTCATTGAAACTTCTTCGATTCCTTTTGTCGCATGAAGCACGATCTCTTCGCCTTTGAAAAAGCCTGCCATCTTTTTACTCTCAATCCGACAGGCACCTGACGGTAGGGCCCAAATCACCGCGTGAATTCCCTGGTCAAACGCTTTTTCTAGACTCGTAGTCGCGTGAATCCGATCACTTAAAACCAACTCAGGTAGATATTTTATATTTACGCGTGCAGCATTAATGGATTTAACCTGCTCCTCATCTCTGAGCCAAAGACGGATGTCAGGGCAGTTTTTCGCTGCAACGTTAGCCAGGACCGTCCCCCAGCTCCCTCCACCCATCACCGCAATTCGCGAATTACGCCAAAAATCCTTTTGCATCATATTGTCCTGGTTGAACTGAAGCCGCACCCGCTTTTGCGAGAAGCGATAAACCATAACCTGAAAGCCGATTTCGATAGTAATAAAGAAGAGTCATATCCTGCGTCCAAATCGCACCTTCCTCTACTTTAACGACAGCCGCGTCATGTAAAAGGCCTAAATGCCTTACCCCATCCGCGACCCAAGCGCGCGTATCCGTAGTTTTAAGCTCTTCACAAATAAAGAGCTGACCTTGATCCGCGAGCTCTCTCACGCGCTTATGAAACTGCTCCGCCTCAGCAAGAAACTCCTCTAACGGCATCGAACGCTGAGCCGTGGATAATCTCATAAATCGATAGAGGTCCGAATCAGGATACTTTTTTCTCAAGGTCTCAAAAAAACTAAATGCAACCAGATGAGATGTGAGAACGGTGTTTTCTCGAAAATACCGTGATGCAATTCTGGACCCCAAAAGTTTTGTGTACTCCGCATCGCGTTGGGGTTCGTGCCTGAGCGCTCCGCGAGTAGTGCACCATTTTGCAGGATCAATCATCGTTCCGTTTGGCCCTATGGATCGCCCCTCATCGTCTACAAAGTTTCCAAACACATCGAGGGGCCTTCCGATGCGACACGTGACTCCCGTTTGAGAGGACATAAATTTCCAGAAAAAATTGATGATCTTTAAAACCTGCCAGGACTCATCATCTTCCAAAATAAATCGGTGCTTACCCGCGTCCATGAGAAATTCTTCAATCAGCGAACTGGCTTCGAGAACATAGTGATAACTCACGACCATAGGGACTACGTAAATGTTGGGCTTAGGGCTTCCGGCGATCATACTCTCAATTTGGGCCTCAAGGGCGGTGCCGAGGAGTCCGAGCTTTAAACGACTTTCTAGGGCCCCGGTGCGGGAGCGTCCCCCTCCGGGGAAAAAAATCGAATGAACACCCTCTTTAAGAATTCTAGTGCTGTAATTTTTGAGCGTCGCTTTATAAATTGAATCCGTCTTTTTTCGATCAACCGTGTAACTTCCGAGCCGACTCATAAAAAAACTCAAAATGGGATTAGAAAAAAGATTTAGGCCGGCCCCATAAGCAAAGGGAGGAAGTTCCATCAACGCAATAATGTAACCAATGAGCACAGAGTCCAAATTGGATTGATGGGTTGGCACCAAAAGAAGTGTTCCTTTTTTCGCAAGTTTCTGAACATGTGAGACTTCGCCTAAAATTGACATGCGGGATTCTAACGACTCCGTCATTCCCCAAGGCAAAAAACGTTTGACGCTTGCTGCATTGAGAAGCCAGCTCAACATCCAAGGCACCATATCCGTCGAAATTTTATAAATTTTGGGATCGAAATGTCCGCCGATCTCCTCGGCGTAATGACTTACTGACTGCTGAAGCAACGCACGCCGATCCACTTCTGCAACGGATTTAAGAAGGCCGCCCTGAATGCCGCTCCAGATTTTACGATCGCGATTGAGCCGCGATCGGGTAAAGAGATTGCCGCGATCACGCCTTAAGCGTGCGCGTTCAGAATACAGTGCCTCAGCTAAAAGAACATCTGCATTTGATTTCGAAAAATCCTGAAGCGTTTTACTCACAACATCATTTAATAAGCGGGGCCTTTTGGCATCAAAATCAGTGAGCGGGCCTTCGATCATTTTAAGTTTTTTGAATCGAATTGCGGGATGACTTCCGCCTGTGTGTTGTGTCTGGTCGATACTCATCTCATATGGCCCTATACCTGAGCGAGGCGAGCGAGTGCGGCCTCAAGATCCTTTTTCTTGGATTCGAGCTCCTGCTGACGTTTTCTTTCTTTGGCAACGAGGTCAGGCGGCGCTTTTGATACAAAGGATTCTTTGGAGAGCTTGGTGCTCACATGCTCAAGATCACCTTCCAGTCGCTCAATTTCTTTTCGAAGCCGCTTTGATTCTTCTTCAATGTTTACGAGTCCCGCAAGACTCACTCGCAGCTCCATCGGTGGATTAATAATTGCTATGATCGCTTCGGCTTGAGGAGGTGGATCACCAGGCTTTCGATGATGGCCGCGCTCAATGCTCGAAACTCTGCAAAGAGTCGAGATCTCTTGCATGTGCATTCTCACAAAAGACTCCGCCGGCGAATTATGAGGTACATAAATCAAGGGGAATTCAATTTTGGGTGAAATTCCGTTTTCGCCCCTAAAATTTCTAACCGCTTCAATGATGCCTTTAAGCGCTTCGACAACATGTTCGCCCTCGGGGTCAATGAGCTTAGGATTTGCTGCCGGATAGTTCTGAAGCATGATTGAGTTCTCAGCGTGGACACCCATTATGGATTTCTTGTAAGGCAACGACTGCCAAAGCTCTTCAGTCACAAATGGCGTAAAGGGATGCATCAATCTTAATAACCTTTCAATTACGTAATGAAGGGTAAAAACCGTCTGCTCGCGAGAATCACCGCCCTCTCGCAGTGGAAGTTTCGCAAACTCAATGTACCAATCACAAAGCTCACGCCAGATAAAATCGTAAAGAGCCTGAGAAGCCACATCCAGCTCGAACCGCTCTAGCCCCCCTTCAACAACCGGAATT
The DNA here is from genome assembly GCA_964367865.1 of uncultured Bacteriovoracaceae bacterium. Taxonomy (GTDB): domain Bacteria; phylum Bdellovibrionota; class UBA1018; order UBA1018; family UBA1018; genus CAYJBA01. Next base: position 16,375 of record CAYJBA010000001.1, read on the forward strand.
AATTTCTGGAGGCGAGACAAAATCCAACGATTGTAGCTGACCAGTCCCACTCTATTATCGAGGAGCCATTTTTCGATTCCACCTGTAGGTTCTTTGAGCGGACCCCCTTGAGCAGAGTCAAACTGCAGGTGCAAAAATTTGACAGCGTTCCAAAGCTTGTTACAAAACGCGCGATATCCGGTTACGCGGTCCTGGGATAATTTAATGTCTCGCCCCTGACCCGCCATGCTGGATAAGGTAAAACGAAGAGGATCTGCTCCATGCTGGTTGATCAGCTCGAGCGGGTCGATGACATTGCCCTTAGTCTTGGACATCTTTTCACCTTTTTCGTCTCGAACCATTGCGTGCAAATAAACTTTATGGAACGGAACATCGTCCATGAGGTGAAGCCCCATCATGATCATGCGTGCCACCCAGAAAAAGATGATATCAAAGCCGGTTTCTAAGATCGAAGTAGGATAGAAAGTTTTGAGCGCTTGAGTTTTCTCTGGCCAACCGAGAGTCGAAAAGGGCCAAAGCGCCGAACTAAACCAAGTATCTAAAACGTCTTCGTCTTGTTTGAGACGGTCGGCTCCCGCTTTACAATGAGAACATTTTTTAGGCGCTTCGCGGGCAACAGTGGTCTCATAGCACTGACCACAATACCAAGCTGGAATCTGGTGACCCCACCAAAGCTGCCGCGAGATACACCAGTCTCGAATGTTGTACATCCATTCAAAATAAGTTTTCTCCCAGGACTTAGGAGTAAACTTAATTTTTCCATTTTTAACGGCGTCAATCGCAGGTTTGGCGAGGGGATCAATTTTTACGAACCACTGCTTGGACATCATCGGTTCTGCAACCGTGTTACAACGCTGACATAGTCCGACACTATGAGGGTGGTCTTCGGTCTTAACTAACAGAGCTGCTTCTTTAAGCGCCTGAAGAACCCGCTCGCGAGCTTCATCCATTTTTATTCCGGCAAACGGACCACCCGCAGCGCTCACGCGTCCGTCTTTGCCCATAATACTTACTAGCGGAAGATCATGGCGCTTACTCAGATCATAATCATTAAAATCATGCGCCGGAGTAACTTTCAGCGCGCCACTTCCAAATTCTTGATCAACATAGGTATCCGTTATGATCGGGATCAAGCGACCCAAGAGCGGAAGCACGGCCTTTTTGCCGTGAATATGAGTATAGCGTTCATCCTCGGGATGAACGGCAACCGCGGTGTCGCCGAGCAACGTCTCGGGTCGAGTTGTTGCAATCACAAGCTCTGTTGGCTTTCCATCCGAGTTCAAAACGGGCTTTCCCGCGTCATCTACTATTTTATAAATGATATGCCAGAAAGAGCCTTTGCGCGGAGTCGGGATGACCTCGAGATCCGAAAGCGCGGTCTGACATCGGGTACACCAATTGATGAGGCGCTCACCCCGATAAATCAAGCCCTGTTCATAGAGTCTGACAAAAACTTCTTTCACCGCGACTGACAGGCCCTCGTCCATGGTAAATCGCTCACGCTCCCAATCGAGGGACGAGCCCAGGCGTTTGAGCTGATCGGTAATGATACTTCCGTGTTCATCTTTCCATTTCCAAACACGTGCCACGAAAGCCTCGCGCCCCAAATCGTGCCGCGAGAGCGGGCGCCCCGACGGTCCCTTTCCTTCTTTGGCGAGTGCCTTTTCGACCTGATTTTGCGTCGCAATTCCGGCGTGATCGGTTCCCGGAAGCCAAAGCGTGTTGTCACCTTTCATACGGTGCCAACGGACCAAAATATCTTGAATCGTGTTGGTCAGCGCATGACCCATGTGCAACACGCCCGTTACGTTTGGGGGCGGAATTACGATGCAAAACGGTTTTTGTCCCTGAGTGCACTTGTCTTTTGATTTGAAGTAACCGTTTTGTAACCAGACTTTATAGATCGAGGACTCAAACTCTGCGGGCTCGTAGCTCTTGGCCAACGCGTGAGGTACGAAATGAAGTTTGGGTTTTGCAGTGCGCTTCGGCGCCGAAGCTTTTTTCCGCGTTGGTTTTTTCGGTGCGGATTTGTTAGCTGGCAATTTTCTGCGCGAGGCTTTCGTTTTGGATTTTGACTTCGGCTTAGACTTCGATCGGTCCCGAGCGGGCTTTTTGCGTATTGCCATGGATCTCAAAAATTACCAGACGTTACACCTTTTTGAAAATAGGAACTGAAGGGGGCCGGGTTTCAAGACGCAGTGGTTCAAAAATGGACGCCGCGATGGGAATTGTTTGGGCCGTAATAGGAGCCGGATTTGCAATTCTACCGGTCAATTTAAGTAAATTGACTTGTAAGGTAAATTACCTTACAATATGGGGGTGAGGGTTGGAAAAGAAATGTCGGATCGAGGTTACAAAATTTGCAGAAAAGCAGTTAAGTCGTTTACCCAATGAAATTCTAGAGGCATTTCTCTGCTGGGAACAAACTATAATGGTTCATGGATTAAGAAAAATGAGAATGTCACGCGGTTATAGAGACGAAGCACTAAAAGGGGTAAGAACAATTCAGAGGTCATCGCGTTTAAATCGTAGCTACAGAATAATTTATCGCGAAGTGACTTCTGTAGAATTTGTGGTCATTTGCATTTTAGAGGTAAATAAACATGAGTACTAATAATGAACTTGGGTCGATTTTAGAAGAAACAGTGGGGCCACTGACTTTCGCAATGTTTGTCCGAGTCGCAAGGACAACTCTTGAAATTAGTCAGGCCGAAATGGCTAGAAAATTAAAAATTGCACGTGGAACGCTATGCGATATTGAAAAAGGCCGCCAGGCGGTCAGTCCAAAATTTGCTCTAAAAATTGCTAGGACTGCCGGCCTTTCAGAAGACCTTACTCTCACCGTATGTCTCCAAGATCAGCTCAATCGCCTTAAAATTAAAAAGCGCGTCGTTTTAGTAGCCTGACCAATATCCATCACTAAGACTCAGTGATGATGCCCATGCCCATCAGGGCCGTGAGCATGACCATGCTCTTTTTCTTCGTCAGTTGCGTCGCGAACGGCTGTCACTTCGACATCAAAGTGAAGGGTTTCGCCAGCAAGAGGGTGGTTGCCATCGATATGAACGGTATCTCCTTCTACTTTTGAGACGGTAAATACCATGCCTTGGCCTTCGGGGCCGTTGGCCTGAAACTGCATTCCCTGTTGGAGTTCTGCGGTTGGGGGAAACTGCGAGCGTTTAACTTCGATTCTGAGCTCGTTGCTAACATCCCCATAGCCGTCTGCGGGTGGAACAACAACTTTCTTCTTATCGCCTACTTTTAAGCCTATCAACGCACTTTCGAGACCCGGAACGATCTGCTGACCACCGTGAAGGTAACTAAATGGAGCATCTTTATCCGCCCGATCTAAAACCTTACCTTTCGCATCGGTTAATACGTAGTGAAGTTCAACAACTTTTCCGGTTCCGATCATAGCTTGCTCCTTGGCTCGGGGATGTACCGTTTTAATAATGCGGGGGCAAGGTAAAAGGGAGCAGAAAACCCAGGTTACCGTTTAAATATTCCCTCCGGAAGCGCAACTTCGACGTAATTTCCGCTTTTACTGTTTCGGACTATTTGGGCTCCCCTCTTAAGAAGGGCTGCAAAAATCGAATTTTCACAAAGCTTCTTTTTATTAAAAATCATATCGCGGGCTTGCTGTACATTTTGACCAGGAATTCGAGATGTGTCTTTAAAATTAATCTCGAGCAACGTCTGAATCGGATGCTCCTCGCATCGATCCGGAAGGACAAATAATCGCAGCTCAGGACAATGAGTTAATTTTGGATACACGCGTTCATCTCCCGCAGTAATTTGGGCGCATTCGGTCGAAGAAATAAAAAACGTGTCACTTACTTTTTCATAAGTTGGAAAATGCTCTATAATTGAATACATAGGCCAACGCCCGGAGAACGAAATCGCCATCAGAAGGCCGAAGAGCAATTTTCGGTTTCGAACAGCCTGGGTCTTCTCAGCTTCGGCCAGCTTCTTGATTCCAATTACCGTAGCAGCCATCAAAAACGGCATAAACGGAATATCATAATGAAAATGAAGGGATCGTTGAAGTTCGGAGCCCGAAGTTAAATTTGCGGCAATCCCAATAAAAGCCGCTAGCAGCCATGGCCACGCGAGGCGCGCGAAATAAAGATATGGAATTAATATTAAGATAAAATACTTGATCGATATCCATGCAAGTACTTTTGTTTTCACCAACTCAACCCAAATTCGCGGGGAGATTAAGACATTAATAATGATTTCCTTTGGCGTAGCGCCGTAGGCGCCATATCGCATCGTAATATTATTAGCGTCCTGAATTCCTTTTTGAAGAGTAGGGGTAATCCAACCAAAAATCGCTACATTCCAGAGCATGAGAAATACTAGAGTTGCCAAAGCCAATCGACGCCGGGCTGCTTGACTGTACTGAAGCGACCGATCTAAAAGAATGGGCGCCAAGATACCCAGCGCGACCATGCCTAAGTGCTCTTTACTCAGGCAGTAACCCAAGAGCGCGATAAAGTAATATAGAATTTTACCTCGAATAAGAGCGAGAATCGTTAAACACAAAAAAACATAACCTACGATATCCTCTCTAAAATCCCAGAGGGCCCCCGCTCGTAATGTCCGATTCGAAACGAGGACCAAAGCCGCAAGCAAAAACAATTCACGAAACTTCCGAAGAGGACCCTGGGCTACCAAAAAATAAACCCCGAATCCCAACAAAAAAGCCTGGAGCGCAAAGACAACGATATTCGAGCGAAAGACCGACGTAATGGGAGATAATAATAGGAGCGTGGGTGCAAAATGATCGACAAGATAGGAGCGATAAGGCGAAAGATCAGCCTGAAGCAGTTTTCCATCTGAAAACGGATAAAAAACTGCTTGATTGACGAAGCCCATGTCAAAAACGTGGGCGTGGAAATTTAAGTAAGAAAATAAATGAGCAATAAAAAGCCCACCAAAAACCAAGGAAATTGAAATCACCAATGCCCGATTGGGTCGTTTTATTTTGAATACTTTTTCACCCATGGGCAAGGCCCACTTCTTGAACCGCTCAAAATCCTGCTTAAACCATCTTGAAGAAGCCCAGAGAAGGAGTAAAAAAAATAATGCGAATGGATCAATACTTGCAACTTCGATTTTTCCGATTCGAGTGGGAAACATCGCTCCTCCCACGCAAACCAATAACACCATAAAGCAAACTAAAAACCGAAGGATATGGAACATGTAGGCTAAAGCTTAAATCCAGCCTGGGTAGCGTCTTTGTAAAAGGCTTTGACGGTCTCTAGGGAGAAGTCTTCGAGGGATTTTCCATGAAGATGAAGCTTCTCGATCTGATCGTCGGTCGCTGTGATAATGTGGCAACCGCAATCCTGAGCTTGATAAATATTCAGGGCCTCACGAGGACTAGCCCAAAGAATTTTTGAACCTTTCAGCGCTTTAAAATCCTGAACCGCGTTTTTCATAAGCGGAATGGGATCAATTCCAGTGTCAGCAATTCGGCCTGCGAAAATGGAGACGATGACATCGTCCATGGGCTTTAATATTTGCCACAGTCCCTTGACCTGCTGCTGTGTAAAAAGAGCAGTGACGTTGAGTTTCATTCCGCGATCCAGTAACTGACGAATCAGCGGGAGTGAGGATTGACCTTTCGTATTTGTGATCGGTATCTTTACGTTTACGTTCGCCGCCCAAGCACTGATAATTCCAGCTTCGCGCTCCATCTCATTAAACTCATCTGAGAACACTTCAAACGAAATCGGAACATCCTTGATTTCTGCAAGAACACTTTTGGCAAATTCAGCATAATTTTTAACGCCAGCCTTAGCTACAAGCGTTGGATTGGTCGTAAAACCTCTGACAAACCCTTCACGGTATCTTTTGACCATTAGGTCCTTGTTGGCACCATCCGCGAAAACTGCAATTTTCATCTTTGGAAACGCCATATCAGAACCTCGTAAGGGTTAATTTGAAATCGCTAACGAGAAAATCATATTCAGAGCCCGTCCGTCAACACCTGGGTTATAGAGAAATTTCCTTAAAGCGAGGTAATTTCTGATCTCGGGCTGAAACAACCGGGTTTTTGAGGGGCCACTTGATCCCAAGCGCGGGATCATCCCACTTAATTCCACGATCCGTGTCCGGATTGTAAAGCGAGCCCACCTTGTAAACGACGTCCGCTGGTTCTTCGCCTAAAACACAAAAACCATGAGCAAAACCCGCTGGAATCCACAAAAGCTTACCATTCATGTCACTGAGCTCGAGTCCGAAATGCTTTCCGTAAGTTGGAGAGTTCGCGCGGATGTCAAGCGCCACATCCCAGATACTGCCTCGAGTAACACCGACTAACTTGCCTTGGGGCGGGCTCGATTGAAAATGAAGACCGCGTAAAACGCCGGGCCCCGAGCGTGAATGGTTATCTTGAACAAATTCAGTAGGAAGACCCGCTTTAGAGAAAAGATCTTCTCTAAAGCGCTCTACAAAAAATCCACGCGCATCTCCATGGATCTTAAGTTCTATGACGGTCAGGCCTTTAAGTTCTGTTGGAAAAAATTTCATAAGATATGCTCCATCGCAGCTTTAAGACCCACGCGCCAATCCGGAAGCCTGACTTCAAACGCGCGAAAAGCGCGATCCGTGTTGAGCCTCGAATTGACGGGGCGCTTAGCCGGCGTCGGATAATTTTTAGTTAAAATCGGATGCACCTTTTTTACGTGAAGCGGAATCCCCTTAGCCCTGGCCGCCGAAAAAATCGCCTCGGCAAATTGATGCCAAGTCGTCGTGCCTGCATGGCAAAGATGATAAACTCCGAATGGAAATTTAGGCTTACCCATCGCGGCTTCTAGACACTGAAGCGCGGCTTGCGCCAGATCAGGCGCATAGGTCGGAGCGCCAAACTGATCGGATACGACTTCGAGGGTTTCTCTATTTTCACCGAGATTCAGCATCGTCTTAAAGAAATTTTTTCCATTCTCGTCATAGACCCAGCTCGTTCTAAAAATCAGGTACTTAGACCAGCATTCGCGAATGCGATTTTCTCCCTCGAGCTTGGATCGACCATAGACATTGAGCGGCCCGGTTTCGGCATCCTCTCCCCAGGGTTTTTCGCCCACTCCCGAAAAAACGTAGTCTGTTGAAAAGTGAACAAACGGGACATCACGCTCTTTACACCACTCGGCGATCACGCCCGGAGCTTCGGCATTGATCTTAAAAGCCAGGTCCTCTTCGCGCTCCGCAAGATCAACTTGCGTAAAAGCCGCGCAATTGATGACGGCGGACAATCGATCACTGTTCCATTGCTTAAGAACGTCCTTAAGAGATTGCGGATTAGAAAAATCAGCTTGTTCACGAGTCAGAGCTATAGCGCGAGAACCGAGGATTTTGGCGCAAGCGCTGCCCACTTGTCCGGTTGTTCCAAAGATCAGGATTTTTCCTAAGATTCCGTTCACTCAGTTTAACCTTGGATTTTCTTCAAGCACCCGAATCAGATAAGCGCCGTAGGAGCTTTTGCTATAGCTCTCAGCAAGTTTTTTCATTTGCTGTGCATTGATATACCCTTTGACGTACGCGATCTCCTCGATGCACGCCACTTTTAGGCCCTGTCGTGCTTCGAGCGTTTGCACAAATTGTGATGCGGATAAGAGCGAATCGTAAGTTCCGCTATCGAGCCAAGCGATTCCACGGCCCATCTTAGTGACTTTGAGTTGTTTTTTTGAAAGATATGCGCGATTGAGGTCTGTAATCTCGAGCTCGCCGCGCGCGGAGGGTTTTAAATTCTTTGCAATATCCACGACACTTGAGTCGTAAAAATAAAGTCCAGTCACGGCCCAGTTGGAGCGCGGTGCTTTTGGTTTTTCTTCTATGCTGAGTGCCAGGCCCTTGGTATCAAACTCAACCACTCCGTAGCGCTCAGGATCTTGGACGTGATAGGCGTAAACTTCAGCACCGGTGATGAGTTTTGCGCTTTTTTCAACGGCTGCAACCAAATCATGTCCGTAAAAAATATTATCACCTAAAATCAGACAAACGGGAGACGATCCCACAAACTCAGCGCCAATCGTAAAAGCCTGGGCGATCCCTTTAGGCTCAGCCTGTTCGCGGTACGAAAATGTGCAGCCTAAATCCGCACCATCGCCTAACAAACCCTGAATCATCGGTAAATCGCGAGGAGTCGAGATGATCAAAATTTCTCGGATCCCGGCCAGCATCAACGTCGAAAGTGGGTAATAAATCGTTGGCTTGTCATAGACGGGGAGAAGCTGCTTGCTGATCGTTCGAGTCAGCGGATAAAGCCTTGTGCCGCTTCCACCCGCGAGAATAATGCCTTTCATTTTTTTACTCCTGTCACAGCTTTGCACCAACTGTCGTTATCGAGATACCATTTTACAGCAGAGGCGAGTCCCCGTTCAAAATCAAATTCGCGTTTAAACTCAAGCTCCCTCATCGCGAGAGTATCGTCAATTGCATACCTGCGATCATGCCCTAAGCGATCTTTGACAAAAGAGATGCCAGTTTTATGGGGTTTTCCATCCAGGCGGGGTCTGAGGCGATCGAGTTCAGCACAGATTGCGTTAACGACATCGAGATTATTTTTCTCAGCGTTGCCACCAAAGCAGTAGGTATGACCCAGTTTGCCTTTTTCAAGTGCGAGCGAAATTCCACGGCAATGATCCTCGACGTGGATCCAATCACGGATGTTTCCACCGTCGCCATACATGGGGAGTGGCTTGCCTCCCACTGCACACGCAATCATATGTGGAATTAATTTTTCAGGAAATTGCCTCGGTCCGTAATTATTGGAGCAATTGGTCGTGATTGTCGGAAGCCCATAAGTATGATACCAAGCGCGAACCAAATGATCGCCCGCAGCCTTAGACGCCGAGTAAGGGGAGTTGGGTGCCATGGCGGTTGTTTCGCTAAACTTGCCGGTTGGGCCCAAAGACCCGTAGACTTCGTCCGTTGAGATTTGGAGAAACCGAAACGCGTCTTTTTTAGTGCCCGTAAGCCCCTGCCAATATTCAAGTGCGGCGGATACAACGGTAAACACTCCGCGGATATTGGTTTCAATAAACGCGGATGGTGCATCAATCGAGCGATCGACATGAGATTCAGCCGCGAAATTAATAAACCAATCAATCGAATGGGTTTTAAGTAGTTCGCGAATCCGGGGTCCATTACAGATGTTATCCACGACAAGTTCAAAGGAGCCCGGGCCTTTGATTCCATCCAAGTTTTCGCGATGCCCGGCATAGGTCAGCGCATCTAGTATAATGACGCGATCGCCCAGAGCTACGCGCTGACGGACAAAACAACTGCCTATAAAACCGCAACCGCCGGTTAAGAGGATGCTTTTAGCCATAGATTGGGTTTAGCGGAGTCTCTGGGTTTAGACAAGTATCTATATGAAATTAGGACGTAACTCCTGAAGGGAGTATTAAGCCACCTCTAACCTCAACGAATCGGCGAGACTCATCGGACGGCGCGTATCTCCCCGTTTCCCTTTTTCTTTTTTTAGTGTGACTAATCCCACTGAAACGAGAATAGAAACATCTCGATAAACGCTTTTAAAATCACGCTCCGCGATTTGAGATAGCCCTAAAAGAGATTTTGGCTTTTTATCACGAATGAGTCTCCAAAGGATGAGACGTTTTTCGGTCAAAATATTACGCACAGCTTCGAGCGATTCAAAACACTCACCTCTGAGGTGACGTGCCTTACCCTCTCGGTCCAGGATCTCAGCGGCCTTCAGAGCTTCGCCATAAAACTCTTCTTTGGAAATAATTTTAATTTTCATAATCTTCATCGAACCTGCCTTTCTACCGCGTCTGCTCGATCTCGAAAATCAATTAAAAGTGCAACCACGGATTCAAATGAATAAACCGTCTCTCTACCGTCGAAATGCACATGAGGCCCCTTGGGCCAATGGTTATCGTAAAGAAGATATAATTCTCCACTTTTGCAATTCACCAATGCCAGACGGTATCTTATTCCTTGAGGATACTGACCAGATTTTCGCATTTTCCAAACCCGAATTTCACGAACCAGACCACTCGAACTAGTCAGTTTTTCATGAATTACTAACTCAGCCCGACTACGCTGTCCCAAGTTCCGTCTCCATAACTATGGCATATTATGCCATATAAAGTCAATCTGCAGTGTTAAACGAGTTGTGCAGGTTCGCTGAGGCGAGAACTTCAGCCTCGGCGAACCTCGTTCATGTGCAGAGGGGAGGAGCAAGGACTGGGCCTGGGATTCCACGCGGAGCAGCCAGTAACCATGACAGAATTCGAACGACAAGTCTGATAACCAGACTAGGAAATCTTAGAGGTTCTTACAAAAATACGCGGTAATTAATATTAAGAACTTTCGACAGACGCTTGGCCATATTTTTACCGATCGGCCGTTTACCGTTTTCCATTTTCGAGAGATTCGTCTGGCTGATCTTTAGCTTCTCCGCGAGTTCAACTTGACTCAAGCCCTCTTTTACACGCGCTCCCTGAAGCGTCGCGCCCGCCTTGCTATACTTGGCGTGAAGTTCTTTGAGGGCTGGACTATCACTGGCCGAGACAAGTTCGTCATCATCGTCCGTGGCAGAAAGTAGTTCATCTTTCAAGAGCACAAGAAGTGCTTTTGCTTTTTCACGCGGCACGGGAATAACCAAACCTCGCACAGTAATTGTTTCAATACGGGGCTTTTTCATGGGTACCGACATAATAAACCTCCACTTTTTTACTCACCTTGTCTGTCACTTCCCAGCAGGCTACGTACGTCGGGCGACCTGACTTAATGTGACAATGGTGTCGATCTCCCTGAAGTTTCGAATAGTTTTTCCAGTTTCCACGCACCCGCCCGGATTGACGAATATCCTCTGCGAGAGCATCAAAAGAAGCCATGGCCGGTTCAGGGAGAATCCGGATTTGCTTTTCTACCCTCTTTTTCCAGATGACTAGCCAGCCCATTGAGGCTCCATAAATAATAGGTCA
>CAYJBA010000002.1:0-22424 GCA_964367865.1 uncultured Bacteriovoracaceae bacterium
CTGGAGTTCAGACGTGTGCTCTTCCGATCTGGGCGTAGAGTTATGAGCGATCAAAAGTTTCATTGTGAGATAGTCTTTTCCAGACTGAGTATCGGGAGGAAATCGACCCAAATATTCGTCGGCAAATTTTAAAAGGCCGTATTCGACCAAGGCCATTATAATCTCGCGTAAAATATTTGTGCGCCCCGCAGCCGAAACCGCCGCTTTCTGAAAAAGCTCAAGGGCGCGAGACTGAAGTCCTTTTCTCAGATAGTATTTTCCGCATACGACCAGAGCGGCGCAGATATAGCGAACAATTTCTTCATTGCGATCATCAATCTGAATAAAAAGCTGGTAGTATTTTTCGATATCATCGTAGCTCTCAGTAACCACGGCCAAGCGAAGCACTTCGGCTAAGCGCTTAGGATTAGCCGGAAAATACTGAGAAATTCTTTTTATGACTTCGTAAGCGTCTTTGCTCAATTTCCTGGCAGCCAAGACCTCGTAGAGGCCAACCATACAGCGATAATGAATCTTATTATAATTTAAACCTGACCGGTAACCGCCCTCGGCAGGCTCCAAAGCTTTTTTAACAAAATTAGCTTGCCCCAGGTAGTAGCATGCAAGCGACGGAGACGGGTCCAAGCCGGCTGCAAATTCAAAGGATTTAATTGCCTCGTCCAGCTGCCCAGAAGTCAAATAAGTCTTACCCCGATCGATGACTTTCAAATATTCGGGTGGCTGAACTTTAAGAACCACTGCTTTTAAAATCGAGCTACGAAACGTGATCGAACTAAAGGGTTTTAAGATAAAACAATCCACATCCTCTTCAGCCGCTCTTGCTACAGCGGATTGGGAGTTATTTCCGGTGGCCAGGACAAACAAACTATCTTTACTGTCCGGAAATTTAGCTCTCTGTTTTTGCAAAAGATCCAAACCTGAGCGGCTGCCTAGGTCGAAATCACAGATCACGAGCTTGGGCCGAGACGTTTCAATTTCAGCTTCGGCCTTCGGATAGCTCGAAGTCAATACAAGTTGTGCCGTTTTGATTCCCATTTCTATGAGTAATTTACAAAGTGTAGCTCGTGCCGCGGCATTGGTATCGGCAATCAGGACTTTTTGCCCGCCGATAAAATCTTCAAAAACTTTGACTAAGTCGTCTTGCTGGGCTTTCATCAATACCCTCGAACTTTTTTGAAAAAATCTTCGATTTCATCTTGCCGAGACGCAAACAATCTCAAAAGTTTTTTCCATTCGAATTCTTCGTACTGAACAAAACTTAACGTAACCCGATCGCGAAAATCAGGAAGGTTTTCAACATCTGTAATCTTAACGGTCATGTTTACGACCATCAATTTTTCTGCGCCCCGCACCGCAGAGAGCGTGATTGCCGCACTGTGCCCCGTGGCACAGGTTCGTGACGGAACTTCTATTACCAGTCCCTTTTCGAGCCACTCCGTGAGTGTAACGTTGGCCTCCTTTTTAAGTGGTGTTTTTGAATTTGCATTTCGAAACTGAACTTGAATGCTCGTCGACTGAAAATCTTTGGGGTTGATCAATGATTCATTTTCGTCGCTTTGGCCCATATCTATTTATCCAAATAACCTTTTCAATGCGTGAACAGTAGTATGTCGACTCACAACAGCAATCGATTCTGTCAGCGGTATTTGCTTAGGACAAACTTTAACACAATTTTGGGCATCACCACAGTCGGTGACTCCTCCATCCCCCATTACGGCTTCTAGTCGATCCGCTTTTTTCATTTCACCCGTAGGATGCGAATTAAAAAGTCTGACTTGGTTAATCGCCTGGGGGCCAATAAAAAGATATTGCGGTCCTTATTGAGCACACGACTCCAGGCAACATCCACAAGTAAAGCAAGTAGATTGAACGTAACGTTCGGCAGCAAGGGAAGGCGAATATTTGGGTCCAGGTCCTAGCTCGTATGTCCCATCAATGTCCACCCAAGCCTTAATCTTTTTTAAATGATCAAACATCCGAGTGCGATCCACCATAAGATCACGAATAAGAGGAAATTTAGTAAACGGCTCAATGCGAATCGGCTGCGCAATTTGATCCACAAGCGCCGTACATGCCTGGCGGGGACGCCCGTTGATAATCATCGAGCAGGAACCACAAACTTCTTCTAAACACGCTGACTCCCAAGCCACAGGGGTTGTCTTTTTTCCATCGGCGGTGACTGGACTCAACTGAATATCCATAAGCATTGCAATTACGTTTAAATTGGGCCGCCACTTGATCCGAAATGACTCCCAATGGGCGGGAGCATCTGCTTTCTCTTGCCTCTTGATCTGTAATTCTACCATTTTACCAGTCGGTTCGGCTGTCATGTGTAGACCTCAGGTTTTCTTTTCGACATCATATTTTCTAGGGCGCGGCTTAATGAGCGAAACATCGATCGGATCGTAACTCAATTTTGGCTCGCCCATCTCTTGGGCAGAACCAAAAGCCGCTCCGTCTAACATCGGACCTTTGTGAACCGCAATCGTAGTTTTCATAAATTTTTCATCGTCGCGGTTTGGAAAGTCGGGCTTATAATGGGCCCCACGGCTCTCATCTCGTTTGAGTGCTCCAATCGTGATCACTCTCGCTAATTGTAACATGGCATAGATTTGGCGCGTATAATGGACGGACTGATTAGCCCAGTTGCCTGGATCATTGACTCCACATTTAAGCCAGCGCTCATGAAGTTCGATGATTTTGTTGTCTGTTTCCTTAAGCTTGTCATTGTTTCTGACAACAGTCACATTTCGGGTCATCCACTCCCCTAGCTCACGGCCGATTTGAAATGGATTTTCGGGACCATCCATTTTTTTAATTTTCTCAATACGATCGGAGTGCCATTTTGTCTGCGAATCGAATCCATTCGCCGGAAGATCATCTACCGAGGTCTTCAATCCTTTTGTCCATTTTGTCATGGCTGGGCCTGCGACCATTCCAGCATAGATACAAGAAAGAAGAGAGTTGGCCCCCAGGCGATTTGCACCATGAATCGAATAATCACATTCGCCTACGGCAAAAAGACCAGGGACACTCGTCATTTGATCGTAATCCACCCAAAGTCCGCCCATACTGTAATGGACGGCAGGAAAAACTTTCATTGGAACTTTTGTGGGATCATCGCCCATGAATTTTTCGTAAATCTCCAAGATCGCGCCCAACTTGGCGCGAAGCGAAGCAGCCGGAATATGTGACAGATCCAAGTAAACAACCGACTGACCGTCTACGCCAAGACCCATTTCGTGCACGACTTTATGAATTGCGCGCGTCGCGATGTCACGCGGAACTAAATTTCCGTAAGCCGGGTACATTTCTTCTAAGAAATACCAAGGCTTTCCGTTCTTAGGGACCCACACGCGCGCACCCTCGCCGCGAGCGCTCTCAGACATCAATCTCAGTTTGTCTTCGCCAGGAATCGCAGTGGGATGAACCTGGATAAATTCACCATTCGCGTATTTTACACCTTGGAGATAAGTCATTGCGGCAGCAGCACCGGTGTTGATCACGGAGTTCGTGGACTTTCCAAAGACCATGCCTGGGCCGCCTGTACCCAGAGCCACGGCTGAGGCCCGAAATGATTTTACTTCCATCGTATAAATATTTGTCGCTACGATCCCGCAGCAATGCCCGTCATTATTTTTGATAAATCCTAAATATTCCCAAGTTTCGAATTTTCGAACCTTTCCTTCGGCCTCAAAACGACGCACCTGCTCATCGAGCGCATACAAAAGCTGTTGGCCCGTCGAAGCTCCGGCAAATGCCGTGCGATGGTGTTTGGTTCCACCAAACCGCCTAAAATCGAGTAAGCCTTCGTTGGTGCGATTAAACGGAACTCCCAGTCGATCCATCAAATAAATGATTCCGGGCGCGGCTTCGCACATTTTTTTTGCAGGAGGCTGATTGGCTAAAAAATCTCCCCCATAAACCGTGTCATCAAAATGCTCAGCGGGCGAATCCCCTTCGCCCTTTGTATTGACGGCGCCATTGATTCCGCCCTGCGCGCAGGCTGAGTGGCTACGTTTAACCGGAACGACTGAAAACAAATCAACCTCAAGACCGGCTTCGCACGCCTTGATGGTAGTCATCAAACCCGCCAAGCCGCCACCCACTATGATGACCCGTTGTGCTTTACCCATCTTGAAAAACCCCTCGTATCAAAATTGAAATGAAAAACCCTTACCTAAAAAGCCCATGAGAGAGTTCAGTCCCATCGCACTGAGGAGCAAAAATACTCCAACGCAGGCATAGGCTGACATTCGCTGGGATTTCTGAGTGACCGTGATTCCCCAGCCAATTAAAAACGCCCACAGCCCATTTGCAAAATGAAACGTCGCCGAAAGAACACCCGCGAAATAAAAAAAGATCATTCCAGGTTCGCTGATTTCGTGGGCCATTTTTTCGAACGTCATGAGTTCTCCGTGGAGAGCGGACTCAATCCGAGTTTCATAAACGTGCAGACCAATATAAATGAGTAGAATAAATCCAGTGATGCGCTGTAGAAAGTACATCCAGTTGCGGCCGTAATTATATCCCAAGTTGTTAGGGCGTCCCTGAAGCGAGATATAGATTCCGTAAAACGCGTGATACAAAATCGGGAGCCCAATCAGCCCGATTTCCATAAATACGACGTAAGGCATGGATTGAAGTTTGACTACGGCATCGTCAAAGGCCTTTGCACCTTGAGTGGAATAAGAATTAGTCCAAAAGTGCTCGGCCAAAAACGCTCCAATGGGAACTACGCCGGTCAGGCTGTGGAGCTTTCTTTTCCAAAATGAAAGGGGAATGGGGGCGGCCTGGTGAACTGCGATCGAAGCTTCGGTGGACATAGTCAATTTATACGGTGCGAGGTTCGGAACATCAAGGATTTGCTCATAAAAAATCCAAAACAAAGAAAAAATAATGCAACGAGTTATTGGGCTTTTCTAATAATAAGCGATGCGCCTATTCGGGGCGCGCGAAGTCGAATCAAGGGCGATTCGACTTCTTCTGTGAGATCGGCTTCGAATGGCGCCTCGACCCCAGTAGTTTGCCCAGGCTGGGTTGGGAGCAAACGCTCTGACAAAACTCCCCGCAGACGAGAGGCTTTTCCTTCAATGCGCTTAAGTTCCCAAACTTGATTTTTAGTTTTGGAGAGGATGGTTAAATCTCCCGAAAACTCGTTGGCAGAGTTCGATTGCAGACGAAAAATCGCTCGGAGGCTTGCGATATTTTGGGCACCCGATGCGACCCCTTTCAATGGCGTAATCCAAAACCCTTTCCAAGTTCCGATAAAAGCCGGGTTAAGCTGATCTTCGGAGGAGGAGACTGGTTTTAGAATGAGAGGCGTCGGCGCAAACTGGCCCTTTATTTTTTGAATGACCCAAGGAGCCTTTTCTTCTGTGAGATATTTATCGACAAGCTGAGTAGCTTGCGGGTCGTTCATCGCCTTAAGTGTTTCGGCTGCGGTGATTCTAGTTTGAGGCTCTTTGCTACCCAAAAATTTCGCGACAAACTCCGCCTCCTTGGCTCCTTGTGAAGTGCCAACGCTTCGAATGGCTTGATCTCGAATGACATCTTGGTCCGAGTCTTGAGCTTGCTGCTTGAGAAAATCAAGTGTGGTCGGGTCACTGAACCAGCCGAGCCCGTGCAAAAGTCTTTGTCGGTGGTAAGTACTGTTGGTCTTCTGAAACAGAGAGATAATAACCAGTGGGGTATTTGAACCTAATCCCCTCCATGTCTCTGCCGTATCTTTAGGATGGCGATTTGAGATAATCATTTGAATGGCTTCTTCAATCTGGGCGTCCGACTGAGCAAAGACCCCCGGACACTGAATCAGACTAAGAAAAACGCCAAACGTGAGAACGACCCGACTCATTATTTAAGTTTACCAGATTATTGTACGAACGGGCTGTAATTGATTTTTTGCCCGGATTGGGGCGAAAGCAAATTACCGTCACCCGTGCCCATGCCTTCTTTAAAGTTTTTAGAAGACCACCACATGAGGTGATTGAACTGACATTGAATTGAACTCGCGCAAAACGATCCCGCCGCCGAATTGTATCCTGCACATGAAGCTGAGCAAGCTGAGGCTCCGCCCGAACCCATATATTGATTTGTATCGCTCAGGCAGCCCGATATCGTTAAGTAGTAGGTTCCGCTGATTAAGGTGGACTTAGTGCATACCGGAGTGTCAAAGACCGCGTCCTGATCGTTATTGTTTCCGCCGCTGTCAAAACTCGACTCGGCAGGGTGGTTGAGTCCTAAATAGTGTCCAATTTCGTGAGATATTGTGGCGCCCATGTCTACAAATGCCGCTTCTTGCGAAGTGATTGGGCAGCTGGCAAGAGAGCAACCGGGGTTAAAAGCCGCAATCTTATTGCTGCTGCTAAATGCCAAACCGCTCGTGGGAGTTCCGTTGATCATGGGACCATAAATTCCCCCTGAAAGTCCCAAAATGGGTAGCGATCCGGACGATCCGTTTAAAATCGATGAGACTAAAAAGACGTTGAGCGCCTTTCCTTCGGAGGGAGTGGCTAAAATCCCGCTACCCGTCTGAAAAAGACTTCCCAGGACACTCCAATCCAGTGTCGAATAAGAGTCGCCGCCCTGCTCACATGGCCACTCATAAACCGTAATTACTCCTATATTAATATTTGAATTAGACTGCGAAAGTAAATCGCGCATGCTCTGAAACAGTAAATCGAGATTCAGTTTTCCTTTTGCGGTACGAGAGTCCGCGACATTTTTAGATCCAACCAAAACCACATTGAGATCTATCGCGCCCCCTATCGAAACTGTAGCGTCTTGCTTAGTAATGACGGTAACTTTCAGATCAGTTACGACTCCCGAAATGCTCGAATAATTGGTAGCGATTAAGACATATTTCGCGGTGTAAGAACCTACAGGCAATTTTCCGGATACAAAAAATGGACTCGCGGTTGCTCCAAACCCTGTCACTGTGAGCGAAGTATTAAATGCGCAAGCTGGGTTAAGGGCAGTCGGCGATCCAGGTCCCGCCCAGTTGCAGGTTGGAAACGTATTTACGCTCGCTGTGTCTGCACGCGAATCATAGGCTGCAAACTGTTGTTGTGCCCAAAAAGATCGATCTGAAAAGGCGCTGGGCTGCCCCAATGTGCAGCTTGAGTTAAAGTTACAAGTTCCGCTTGAGCAGGTAAAATATCCGGCTCCTGCGCAATCCGCTCCGCCTGCCCTCGCTAATGGTATCCACTCTTTGCTGTTACTATCGACTAAAGAAACAAGGACCGGATAAGCGCCACCCGAGTAATTTGAAGGGTAATTTTTAGCTTCGGCCACGAGTGACAATGACCCGTTCACTCCAAGGTCACTTGCTATGCTAAAATTTACTGTAGTCTCAACTGAACCGGGCGCGGCCTGAGCCAAGCCCACTACTGGCCGACTCGGATAAGTAGTCGAGGTTTTGCTGATCACCACTGAGGAGTCATGGTTAGTTTGCGAAACACCACTCACATTGGGAACCCATGACGTCCCAGTGATGGGTACTGTGCAACTTGCTCCGACTTTACTCTCGTCCGTACTTTTACAATTTGTGAGGAGCAGGCTAAGCCCTGCCAGAAATAGAATCGTATAACCGCGTTGATGATGTTTTTGTCGCTTCACGATACGTCCCTCAATTGGAGGCCCAGAAGTGCGCCGGGCTGGACTCCTTTTGATTAATATTAAAGATATTTTCGCAATGTTGATTAAAGTTGTCTACTATTAAGTAATTTGTAATAATTTCAAATAGATACATTTAGTTTCTGGTTCTGCTATAATGACAGAGTCAGAGGGTTCCTCTTCTTTGGAGATTTTATGAAGCGGATATTTTTTTTACTTACCCTGGCGGCTTTTACCCTCCTCAACCAGGCCCGGGCTGGGCCTGCGATCGAGTGTGGCTCACCTCATATGCCGGTCGGAAAAGGCTACTCAATTACGATTGAGCCCCTGGGCGATCATTTCGAGTACAAATTTTTAAAGAATACCCAAAATGGCCCTAAGCCAAGAGATCGCAAATCGGTACTCTTTCAAACTGGCAAACCCGGATCTGATTCATGCGAACTTTATTTCACGAATACACAGAACCGGGCTGAAACCTATCTCATCAAAAACAGGCCCAATACTTCTGACTGGGTTTTTTTAATGCCCCCGGGTCACGCTCAGGTGGATATGAAGTGTAAAATTAAAGTGGAATTCAAAGAAAAATTTTGCGACCGAAAAAAACCTGGATTTTATCCCGTCAAAGCAGAAATCCCTCCGGCTTGCAATGAGACGGATCGAGTGCCATGCTCCCAATGAGGAGCAGTTATGAAATATTTGATCCTTTTTTCAACTTTCGTGTTCCTTTTTGTTCAAAATTTTGCACGAGCTGAGACTTCTATTTTATGCGGAGCTTCCGCCGCTCAATCGCACAGGGGACTGTCAGTAGTGGTAACGGGTGACGGACCGGATTACGACTATAGATTCACAAATAACGTGATTAAAGATCGTGAATTTCAATCCCAATTGTTGAGTAATAAAAAAGTTAGGATTCAAACGGGAAAACCGACAGCGGATTCTTCATGCGAGCTGCGTTTTTCAAACAAAAAAGATCATAAATATATTTTTTCAGTGAGATTCTACGACCGGTCTTCTGGATGGCGTTTTTTAATGCCGCCGGGCGAAAAACAATTAGATTTACCTTGCGAAGTGAGTCCAGATATACGCAATAAGCTTTGCAGCTTAGGTCAGAGTAATTCTTACCCCACTGATCATAAAATAATCCCGCTTTGCGACGATGCCAATCGATCTAGTCCCGGCTGCGGTGGAACGTCCGCTGAATAGGGGGGGCGAAGTTAAGGCAACTGGCATCGGGCATCCGGCCCAGTTTCAGGCATCAGGTGCCGCGCATAAAGTGTTTCACGGGTAGATTCACTCCAGCTTTCACATATTAATTTAGAGATTCGCGCGTCGCATGGATGCGACATGAGCGCGGAAGAACAGGATGTTCGGTCTCTAATATTAATATGTGAAAGCTGGAGTGAATCTACCCGTGAAATACCTTATGCGGCCCATGAGCCCCGACCCACTGTCTGAGTTCGCAATGAGCTTTTCCGTCTCGAATCCGAATCAGAGCAAAACTCAGACAAAATCTCTGACCAATGCTTTGCCAGTCTAGATTAATCATCTTGGTCCAGGTTCCGGTATTAATGTACTGCTTGCCATCGGGATAGACCTTGTCCATTGGTTTGTGGGTATGACCAAAAATAACGGTCTTTACTTCGGCCTCGACATCTAAAAGTCTGCGCGCCTGCTTTTCGAGATCCAGCAAAAACTCTTTTTTCTGTGTCAGCATTTCCGCAGTAACCTTGAGCCGGGAGCGACGCTTTGGGCTCGGAATAAACCGAGTCTTAAAAAAATAAAATGCTGTGAGAAAAACAAATCGAATCGTAAACCAGGGATCCATGAGTAGCCCAAAAACGACTAGTACCCGAGCAGGCCTCACCTTATCGATATACTCGCGCTCCCATTTCAGGCGATTCACGATCTTAAGCACATAAAAGCTGCCCCAGGGGATGTTCAATACTGGCTCCGTAAGGGTACCCGTCAATAAAGGTTTTTCAAAGTTGAGCACGTGAACCGCTTCGAACTGGTTACCATGATGGATCTCGACTCCCCCCTCATATCTCACTCGATCTCGATCCGCGATGAGGTGAACCTTATCGCTAGGAAACCGCCCCTCGGGGTCCCATTCACGAACGATCCGCTCTCTTACTTTTGGAAAAAATAGATCGGCATCATGATTGCCAATCATATAAGTAATCAACTTTCCGGGTTTTGAAGCGAAAGTCTTTAAGGCCGCCATCACCTTTCGGTGGCCAGCGAGTATCGCTTCTAACTTGGTCACCGAAATATCTTCAGTAATCGCGTCTTCAAAATCGCCGTGGTAAGGCACGTTTAAAAAATCAAGGTAATCGCCATTGATAAAAAGCTCGACCTCAACCGGACCGTCAGACCCCACCCCATACTCTCCGGTTGAAAATAATTCGATAAAATCACACATCTCGTCATCAAAATGAAAGTCCTCATAAGGATTGAGATGGCCTTCAAAAAATCGGCCTGCCGATAAATGGCAATCGCTAATGACTACTTTCACCTTGTCCACGATTTTCATTATAGCCTACAATGTAAGGACATGTCTTTCTTGCTCCGCTTACATTTGATCTTTTTTATTTTTTTAGGGATCGAAATAGGTTTTCATGTCGCCGCAAATGCTGCGCCGGTACCTATTCGGTTTCTGGTCCCCACGGGCCCCTATTCGCTTAAAGCCGAGCGGGCCCTTGCCTCCGTTGTCGAAGACTTTAATCGCCTAAATCCTGGCGTTAAAGTCACGATTCTAAAACGCGGTGACGAATTTTCGACGCTTAAAGAACTCATGGCGCTCCACCTCGCCGGTGACCCACCTGAAATCGCAGCAATAGAGCCTGCCGAATTTGGGGCCATAGATACAAGCTCCATCGGAATCCGAGGTCAGAAACTAAGTCCGTTCTTTGTGGGAATGAAGCCCTGGATCCAAAATCTGACCAAGAGCAAAAAGGGCCAGTGGATTACGCTACCCTTTCAGCTTTCGATTCCAATATTAGTCGCGGATCAAGAAATGATTTACCGTGCTCACGTGGATCCTGAAAAGCTCCCACAAACCTGGAACGGATTTGTCGAGCTTTGTCAGAAACTTGCTGAGTCTCTCCAAAAGCAAAAAACTGAAAATTCAGGTTCCCTGCAAAAGCCGTCCGAAGAGGCTTTTGCTGTAGGCTTTCCACTTCAGGGTCCTCGTGGACTTTGGATTTTTGAGGCCCTAGCTGAAAAGGCGCTTTGGGTCAGAGAAGCCGGGGGAGTTCGTTCGAATCGAGAACTTTCAAACGAAATTTCCGTTCTTCAAAAATTAACAGACCAACCCCTGCTGGCCAGACCCCATGAAACAATGGATCGGGCACTTCAATCTTTTTTAGAGAGACGAACTCCCCTGCTTGTAGCAACTTTGGATATGCTTCCGTATATCGCATCTCAGGCTACATTTCGGTGGTCATCTGTTCCACTCCCTAAGATTTCGGGCGGCTCCACACAAATGGTAAGCGGAACGAGTCTTCTAGTGACCCAGGACTCCAAACCGGTCTGGGATTTTCTGCATTTTATTTATAGTCCCGAAAATGCCGCACGTTGGATAGCGGGAGGGGGATTTCTTTCGCTTAAGCCCAAATACGAGTCAAATTCTCAATGGGCTAAAGCTACAATAGAATCACCAATTTACTTAAAACTACTGAGGAATTTGGACCCAAAGAGGACTCGAAACACGGATTTAGAAATGGTCCGAAGCCGGACTGACTGGATTCAGGCCCTGCACTTTTTGTTTTCAGACAAGGCGAGTCGACCCTCAATTGATACGATTTTAAACCAGCTCGACTCTCACTTGACTGCGCGTTAAGAATCCGTCATTAAAGAGAAACTAGAAGAGGCAATATGGCAGACAAAGCTAAGAAATGGGCGGATAACGCCAAAGGCAAATACTACGTCGATGACCAGTGCATTGATTGTGATGCCTGCCGTACAGAGGCCCCTGATAATTTTATACGTAATGATTCACACGGATATTCATTCGTTTCAAAACAGCCTGAAAACGATGAAGAAGAGGCAAAATGTAAAGCGGCGCTTGAGGCATGTCCGGTGGAAGCAATCGGGACTGACGGCTGATTACTTCTCTAATCAACGAAAATCCCTGACTCGAATTGGGTTGCCCTTAAGCGGCTCTTGCTTCATCCAAGCACCTTCGACAAAAACATGGTCAGCCCCCGCAAATCGATCCACTAGGGCATTGAAGTTCTCGGGTTCGTTTTCCATTGCTAGACGAATCAAGGCGCCTTTCTTTTTTCCCAATTGATCAATTTGCTCGAAGGCCTCACGTTTAAAATCGATTGAGGATTGGCCATCTTTTCGCAAATAAACCCGATCCTCTTCGCCTCGCAAGACAAAACCCAATTCTAATAAGTTTTTCCAAGTTCCCGCTCTTTGCTTTGAGTTCCAACGAGAAGAAACATAAAACATCACCGCACCTGCGGCGCGAAGTTTTTGAGTAAACTCAATGGCCCCCGGGATACTTTGGTCAAGCCCCATAAACTCATTTGAGAGATAAATCTCCAAAGTTCGGGACCAGATAGGAGAATAAAATCGGCTATTGATTCCCAACTGCTCAAAGAGCGGGATTAAATCATAGCGATTCGGGAGACCGAGCACCTCAGACAAGTTGATTCCGAATAGGCTTCCGCACCATCCGTCAGTCGTCCCGAGACAATGTTCGACGGTCGCTTTTCTCAGGGCGTAAAATCTTCTCTCTGTTGAGTCAACCAGGGTTTCATCCAAATCTGAAACAACAAATGAGGTTCGGCCTTCAGCACGATCTTGGGAAATCCTAGCTAACGCAGTCTCCAAGGCGGGGTGAACAGCCCACCCGGCCTGGGCCGAGAAAAAACCTACCACCGATATTAAAACTCTCATTCTGGCAGTCATGGTTCTGATCCTCATTTCAGCGTCAGAAATGCCTCAAAATCGGGTTGAATAAAAATATATAATAATATATTTATACATAACTTAAAGTTATGAACTTACTCCAATTACGATATTTTTACGAAGTAGCCCGAACGCGGAGTTTCTCTGAAACCGCTAAAACGATGCGAATCAGCCAGGTATTTTTTATACTCCACTTAAAAACTCAGAGCCGTTTGAGTCTCGCGAAATCGCTCGAACTGAATTTGTAATCGTAATTGGAAAAAACAGCCCCTGGGTTAAAAGCCGGCACCTCAAACTTGCTGATCTTGTTAAAAGAGGAGTACCTAGAATTGAGTCCAGGCACAGGGATTACTCAAGCGGCTTTCCTGCACATTTTCACTCCCGCCGACTGGGACTGATCACTGCGCCTTGGCTTGAAGTCAATCAACATGAAGTAAAAAAACGGCTGGTCTTAGAAGGATTTGGCTACGCAATCCTTACTCGCCCGACAGTGCAAAGAGAATTGGATAGCGGGGTGCTAATAAAAGTGGATGTGGGACAAAAATTACCCGCACCGATTTTCGCTGTTTGGAGAAAGGGCAGAAGTCCCGGTAGGATTTCTGAGGCGTTTTTATCTGCTTTCTCGAGCTAATTAAATTTCCCGATTTGCACAAGCTGCGAGGGGTCCACTCCCTGACTCGTTGCAATCGAAACCTGCTGCGCAACTTTTCTCGCGAGCGCCCTAAAGCTCAGCGCCACTTCTGACTCGGGATTGCGAATCACGATCGGTCGACCCTCATCGCCACCTTCTCGAACTTGAGGTTGGATCGGCAGCTCTGCCAGAAGCTCGGTCTTTAATTTCTTTGCCAAAGCTTTTCCTCCGTCGGAGCCAAAAAGAGTGTGCTTTTTAGAGCAGCCATCACAAATAAAATAACTCATGTTCTCAACTACGCCCATGACAGGCACGCGGACTTTTTCGAACATGCTGAAGGCTTTGCGCACGTCTTGCATCGAAACCTCTTGAGGAGTCGTGACCAGCACTGCGCCGGTCACGGGCACGAGTTGAGCTAGCGACAGCTGCACATCGCCTGTGCCCGGGGGCATATCAACGACGAGGTAATCTAAGGTTCCCCATTCGACTTGGTGGCAAAACTGACTGACTACGCTGTGGAGCATGGGCCCACGCCACACTACCGGCTGATCTCCTGGAATCAAAAATCCCATCGACATGACTTTAATTCCGTGGCTACTCGGCGGTAAAAAGCGCTCACCCTTAACTGGATCTTGCACAATTTTTGGCTCTTCGGTCACACCCATCATCGTAGGCACGTTTGGGCCATAAACGTCGGCATCCATCAAACCGACGCGAGCTCCTTCGAGCGATAAAGATAATGCCAAGTTCACTGCCACCGTGCTTTTTCCAACTCCACCCTTACCACTTGAAACAGCGATAATATGAGTCACACCCGGAATTGCCCCAGTAGCTTGAGCGGATTTTCCTCTCACTTCGGAATCCATCTTAATTTCGATTTTGCCAATTCCGGCGACTTTGCTCACGGCATTTCGGCAATCCTGTTCAATTTTTGCTTTCATGGGACAAGCAGGTGTGGTCAGAACGACGCGAAAAGATACATCGCCCGAGCTCGATATTGAAAGGTCGCGGATCATTCCTAATGTGACGAGATCTTGATGAAGATCAGGATCCTGAACGTTTTTAAGTGCTGCTAATACTAAATCATTTGTGGGTGTTGCCATTCGAAATACCTAGCAGAGCAAGGGGCTGAGAGCTAGCGCTTCTTCAATTCTTCTTCGAGGATCATCATAACGTCCCACTCACATCCTCCGCAGCCCGTAGAAGCGCAGGTCTCTGATTTGATCTTTTCGACCGTATCTGCGCCCCGACGAATGGCCTCACGTATCGTTTTTACGTTCACATTATGGCAAAAACAGGTCGTGCGTTCGTCGTCTTCAGAAAGCTGGCTACCTGCGAGATCAGAAAGTTGAGGAATCTTGTTGGTCATTGTTTTCGCCTAGTTGCCATGATATACCGACGTTTCGTTTTTAGGGCAAGAGAGGGTATTTTAATGAAGAAAAAAAAATCCGCCGCCAGAGCTAAAAATACACTGAGCCGCGTTAAATCCGAAGAAATCCTCACGCCATCCCGCTTAAAAATCATGGCAAATATTAAAAACACGCTCGAACAGGTGGGCGAAGATCCCAATCGGGAGGGTTTAAAAGATACTCCCAGACGGTATGCCAAGGCGATGGAATTTTTAACCTCAGGCTACGACAAAGAAATCGACGAAATAGTAGGCAAAGCTCTTTTTAAAGAAGAATCGAGCGAAATCGTCGTCGTGAGAGATATCGAAGTCTTTTCGATGTGCGAACATCACCTACTCCCATTTTTTGGCAAGGCGCATGTTGCCTATATCCCTGACGGAAAAATTATTGGGTTGTCTAAGATTCCCCGAATTATCGATGTATTTGCACGCAGGCTCCAAGTACAGGAACGACTTACCACTCAGATCTCAGAGGAGCTCATGAGAGTTTTAAAACCCCTTGGCGTAGCTGTGATCATCGAGGCTGTTCACCTTTGCATGATGATGCGAGGGGTAGAAAAGCAAAACAGCTACACAATCACGAGTTCGATGTTAGGCGCATTTAGAGATAATCAGGTTACTAGAAAAGAGTTACTGCACCTTCTCGGCGGATTAGGATCGAGGAGAAACTAGAAAATCGGGCATCAGGCGGCCGCAACTGGAACCCGAATCAGATGCAAGAACCCGTAACCTGATTGCCTGCGTGCCCGATTGCCTGAATTGATTGTATATTTTTTAGTCATCCTTCCAAAAATGTCGCAATCTAATCTGTGTCTTACGGTACACGCGGGCCAAGAAAAACGAGTCATTTTCAGACTTTCTCCTCCCGTATTTCTCGCCTCTCATTACCCCTGCATGGCACCCATCCTGCAAAATCAGAGGTATGAAATTATCCGGCTTTGCTCGCGCTAACTTCGTTAGAAGCTATTTTATCTTTTTGGCTGTATTAGCAACCCTTGTCTCCATTCACGGCTGGGCCGAATGCTCGAACGGAACAATTACAGGTAATACTCTAATCCCTCAGAGCCCCGAAATTGCGGCAGTCTCAAAGGCCATTCAAAATCGATTTCTTTCGTCTGCGACACCGCTCGAGCCGGGAGAAAAAGACGAATCTTATTTGGTGAAGCTCTATCGATTTCCCGGAACCTTTAATCCCAATCCCATTGGAGGGCGCTTGGTTCACCAACCCCTTGCAGTTTCGCCTTATCCAGATCGCGTTGCACCGGGCACCCGCGTGGGTTTGGAATTTACCGAATCTGCAGAATACAACAATTCATTTCAATCCGCTGCCTGGGATAATCCGGCGTTAAAGGTAAATACTAATTATATAACGGCGAACCTCTCGCATGGGTTTGAGCAAAATGGGGTTCCGTTAGAAGTGGGAGCGGTCGTCCGAGGTTTTCAGGATAACAATACTAATGCGTTGTCGAAATTATTAAAGACTTTTCATGAGGGAATACACCGGGGCGTTGCGAATATTCCACCGCCGGGCACTCCTCTTGCCGGGGCCGTTGGCAATAACCACACCTCTGTCATCGGTAAAGATGGCCAGATTTATATGGTCACGGTCGAACCCTATATTAAAGGCCAGCTCCTTAAGGAAATTCCTGGAACCGTTCAACCTAATCTAGCGATCACGTTAAGCGCGCGCGTCCCGACAAGTACACGCTCGTTTGACACTACGGGCGTGGGCTTAACAGCTGCGGCCTCCAAACATTTAACTGAAAAAGTGATCGCAAATATGGCGGTATCTGTTTCACATCAGTTTTTGAATCATGATGATTTTAATGCGAGCTCGAATTTAAAAGTAAGTCCGATTCAGGCAACAGGCTTTATTGGCGTCACGCATGACGTGGGTGAACCCGGGGGATTTTATTATTCAGTCGGAGTAAAGGGTGAAAATGCAGCTATGCGGTATCAGGATGCCAGAGCAACCGACAACTACAGCTTCGGCGCGGTCGGCCTGGTTTCGTATCACAGCGCGGATACTGGATGCGAAATCTTTGGGCAATTTACCGAAGGATTTACCCGCTACACCCCGGGTCTTGGATTTGGAAATGCCAGGCAGAGCCTGGAGCCGGATTTCATGGTCGGCACGGGAGTCAATTGCAAGTTTGGAAATTAATTAGAAACGAATCCCAAGACCACCCAGATAACCGTTCGAAGAGCGATCAAAACACGAAACCACTTCAAGAACTGGAAAGAATTGAATCTCTGACTTTGAAGTCGATTTAAGTTTATGATTATACAGATCAACAGCTCGGCCCATTTTTCCGTCTGCAAGAACACCGATATAGGCCCCCACGACAGCTAGGCCTGCTCCGATATAAGCAGTAGTCCAGTCTGGAGTTCCGCCACTGACTTTGGTTCCTATGGGCCAGCCGATCATAATACCGCCCGCAGATGCAGCAATGACTGAACTCCAATAAAGTGTCTGAAATCCCGACATCTCGTCCTTTGAACTCACATTTACACTTAATTTTTCGACCAGATCATCATGCTCAAGCAGGATTCCTCCCTGCTTATAGGTATTACCTAATAATATACTTTCTTTCTCGATTGGTTTGCTTTGATCCAACTTTGCAAAAGTGGCACAGCCATTCATAAATAGGATCCCCACAAAAAGCAGACTTAAATTCTTGGTTCGCATATTTTCTCCTGAGTCGATTTTTGAAATTCGTTTATTAATTTGTCCTCTAAATTTTTGCGCCACTGAGCTTGATCTATCTCTACCCAATCCGAAAGTCTCGCCATGACCTCAGGATTAAATCCACAGGGTGAAATGAGATGAAAGGGGTTTAGATCATTGACTACATTAATAGCAATGCCGTGGTAGGTCACCCACTTACGGATCGCGATTCCAATGGAGGCGATTTTTTTTGAATCGACCCACACTCCTGTGGCACCTTCGCGCGCATGGGCTTTCAGTCCATACCTAGCCAGCAAAGTGATCACGACATTTTCCATTTTTCGCAAAAACGCGGTGACGTCATGCTTGGGACCAAATCCCACGCCATCCAGTTTGCAAATGGGATAAATCACGAGCTGGCCTGGGCCGTGATAGGTGAGATCCCCTCCCCGTTCGCTCTCGGCAAACGCAATTTCAGGAGCCAATACCGGCACTGGCATATGCCTGGATCTTTGCGTGCCAGTAAACTGTAGCCCGCGTCCCTGCGTAATCACGGGGTCATGCTCTAAAAATAAAATCGTATCTGAAATTTCATCCCTCGCGCGAAGTTCGACTAGCTCAAGCTGAAGCGCACGTGCATTTTCGTACGAAGTTAGCCCCGGAAGTGATTTAAAATGGAGCCAGTCTGACTGCATCGCGGTACTCCTAAGTGCCTCTATATCCGGGCCTGCGGTTGCGTGGGCGTCGCTTTTCGCTGATAAATATGAATCGCATGTCCCAGAGTCGCCTCAGCTTCTTCCATCAAACTTTCAGGAAGTGTGGGGTGCGGATGAACGGTCAATGCAAGATCCTCAACATGAGCGCCCATCTCAAGAGCCAGTGCCGCTTCTGAAATAAGGTTTGAGGCTTCGGCACCTACGATATGAACTCCCAGTAGCCGCCCCGACTTATTGTCGCCTATCATTTTTACCATCCCATGAGGTTCATTAACGGATAACGCGCGGCCATTTGCAGCCATGGGAAACATACCGATCTTAACGTCGATTCCTTTCGCTCGCGCTTCAGCCTCAGTCAAGCCAACGGTTGCGATCTCAGGATCGGTAAAAATCACAGCCGGCATCGCGACGATATCGTACGCGACTTTTTTGCCAGCAATAACTTCAGCCGCAATGATTCCTTCTTTAGAGCCTTTGTGCGCTAAGAGCGGCTGACCAGCGATGTCGCCAATCGCGTAAAGATGTGAAACTGAAGTTCTCCTCTGAGCATCCACAGTTATAAAACCCTTCGCATCGAGTTTAAGCCCCGTTTTTTCGATCGAGATTTGATCCGAATTGGGCGTGCGGCCAATCGTTACGAGAACCTTGTCAAAATTCTCTTTTATTTCTTTGCCTGATGGATCTGTAAAAGTGACTTCGCACTTTTTTCCGGGCTTGATTGCTTTTACCGCGGTCTTTAACAAGACCTGAACGCCTAGCTTTTCGAGTCGACGCGCTACAACCTGGGTGAGATCAGGGTCGACGCCACTTAATAGTCCGGGCCCTGCTTCAACGACTGTGACTTTGGTACCGATTTTTGCGTAAAAAGTTCCTAACTCAAGCCCAATGTACCCGCCTCCGATGCAAAGCAATGAAGAGGGGATTTCGGTCAAAGCAAGCGCGCCGGTGCTGTCTAAGATTTGCTTTTGGTCAATTTCAAAACCCTTAAGTGCAGTGGGCCTAGATCCCGTCGCAATTACGCATTGATTAAATGAAACCGTTTGCGTTCCTTCTTTGGTTTTTAATTCCAGAGTTTTGGGCCCAGTAAACCGAGCGTCGCCTCCGATAAATGTACAACCATTTGCCTTGAGTAAACTTGCCACTCCCCCCGTAAGCTTTTGAACAACCGAGTCCTTCCACTTTATGAGTTTTGGCATATTGACTTTGGCGCCCTGCACTTCGATTCCGATATCAGAGGCATGAACTAATTTTTCAAAGAGTGTTCCGGCGTAAATCAGCGCCTTTGACGGAATACACCCTCGATTAAGACAAACCCCGCCCACTTCAGCGCGATCAATGACCGTGACTTTTTTTCCTAGTTGCGCGAGCCTAATTGCGCAAACGTAGCCCGCAGGCCCAGAGCCTAGAACAACAACATCAGCAGATAAGTTTGCCATTATTTCCTCTTAAAAACTTTCAAGTAAAAGCAGACTGGGAGTTTCAATATATTTAATAAAAAGCTTCATGAACTCAGCTCCAATTGCCCCATCCACCACGCGGTGATCGAGAGACAACGAGAACAAAGTCCAATCCCGAATCATGATTTCTTCTCGGCCATTGATTGTCTTAACAACGGGCTTGCGGGCGATTTTGTTAAAACCCATTATCGCAACTTCGGGGTAGTTAATAATGGGCGTTGCAAAGAGCCCCCCGATCGAGCCTGCATTGGTCAAAGTAATCGTTGAGCCTTCGAAATCATCCAAAGTGAGACGCTTAGTGCTTGCCCGATCCACGACACCTTGAATATCGCGCGCGAGTTCAAAGACATTTTTATTGGCAACGTCTTTGATGACTGGAGCGGTCAGCCCATCGTCCGTTTGAACCGAAAGTCCAATGTTGTAATAGTGCTTGTAAACGAGTTCGCCCTTTTCTTCGTCAAGCGACGAATTTAAAATCGGATAATGTCTGAGAGCAGCGACCATCGCTTTCATCACAAAGGGAAGATACGTGACTTTTACCCCCTGCCTTGCACCGATATCCTTTGCTTCGGTACGAAGCTTAACGAGTTCGCTCGCATCCGCCTCTTCGACAAATGTAAAATGAGCAGCCTTATGCTTAGAGACCGTCATCTTTTCAGCAATTTTTTTGCGGAGCCCTCTAAACGGAACTCGCTCTTCGCCGCCATCCATTACTGGCCGGGTGGGCGTTTTCGCGGGAGTCGAACGCATCATCATCGAAGGCATACTTGGACCACCTGACATAGAACCTCCTCGTTCTAAATCTTCTCTCATCACCCGGCCATGGGGGCCAGATCCTGAAACTTGCGCCAAATTGATTCCTTTTTCGCGAGCCATTCTACGCGTAGATGGTGAAGCCAGGACGCGCGAGGCGGGATTTGAATCAAATGAAGAAGCGGGTGAAACTCCAACGTTTAACGGCTTTGCTGCGACTGCTGCGGGTGCGGGTGCATGTGCATGGGAAGCAGAGGGCGAAGCGCCAACGTCTTTTAGCGCCCCTTCGAAAGTGAGCATGAGCTGGCCGACTTGTACCACATCGCCCTCTTTACAATGAAGCTCGGCAACTTTTCCCTGAAACATAGACGGAATTTCAACCGTGGCCTTATCAGTCATGATTTCACAAAGAGGTTGATCGTATTTAATCTGATCGCCGGGTTTCACTTTCCATTTAATCAACTCGCCCTCGTGAACGCCTTCGCCTAATTCAGGAAGTTTGAATTGCATCGCTCATCCCCTTTTCTCTTCGTTTTTGAATCAAACCTTGAACAAAGAACTCGCCTGCCTTGTAACTCGAACGGACCATAGGTCCGCTCGCGACATATAGAAATTTATGAGTTTCGGCCACGCGCCCAAGCTCCGCGAACTCCACTGGGCTGTAATATTTTTCGACCGGAAGGTGCTGCATCGAAGGTCTAAGATACTGCCCCAAGGTCAATACGTCGACCTCGAATGACCGAAGGTCACTGAAAATTTCGATCAACTCTTCTTGGGTTTCGCCCAAGCCCAACATGATTGAGCTCTTGGTAAAAAGTTTGCGATCCCGGCCCATCTCTTTAGCGGCCCTTAGAGTCTCAAGCGATTGCAGGTAATTTGCTCTGGGGTCTCTCACTTTATATTGAAGGCGTTTTACCGTTTCTACATTGTGGGCGTAAACATCGAGGCCGGATTCGACAATAGTGCGAACCGCAGCCAGATCGCCTCTAAAATCAGGAACTAGCGCTTCGACGATAATTTTGGAATCCAGCCGCTTGATCTCACGAATGGTCTCGGCAAAATGCAAAGCCCCGCCATCTTTTAAATCGTCACGATCCACTGAGGTAAGCACAACGTAATGAAGTCCAAGCGCTGCAATGCTGGATGCAATTTCAAAGGGTTCATTGGGATCAAGAGGAGGTGGCACGCGCGCGGTTTTAACGGCACAAAACCGGCAGGCACGGGTGCAGGTATCGCCTCCCAACATAAAAGTTGCAGTTCCACTTGCCCAGCATTCTGCGACGTTTGGACAATGCGCCTCTTCGCAAACGGTGTGGAGCTTTTTCTCCCTGAGCATGGCCTTGATCTCGGTATAGGATGCTCCGCCCGGAGGCCGAATCTTCAACCACTCAGGTTTTTTTTGAGCAAGAACCTGCGCTGCTTTTGAGGGCGACAACGGTCTTGCCATGGGGCGATCTTTTGCCACAAGAACTGGCGCCTCTGATACGGGAAATTCTTGAGAGTTAGCCATTTGATCTCTTTATAATGACACGAAGCCATGGAAGCAAGGAATTGATCTTTTTGGAGAGTGACCCCCTGAGTTTTTCAGGGGGCCAAGAGAGAAGAGGAGTATTACAAAAGTCTGCTTCCAGCAGACGGGGCCTCTTGTGCAGAAAGAGTGCCAATTGCTGCTATGCATAAAATCTTGTTGAGCCCCTACGAAATGCGTGATTGTCATTCAGGCGAAAAAAGATTGGGCAGGGACAAAATGCACTCAGGCAATCCGGCAATGTAGGCAGCCTTGGCAATCGGGTGCGGGGATCAGGGTCAGGCAAACCGGCTCAGCTTGTAAAGACATGCACCAAGATGGTCTGACTGCTCGAGAAGTGCTCGATTTAGGGTCAAATGCAATATCGCTTGGGTCTCGCGAAAGGAACCCAACGCTATCGCATAAAATCGCTTTCGATCCTTTTCGGTGGGTTTTGCCGAGCCCTCAGCCAGGTTAAGCACGATACTCGATGCCGCCCGCTTGAGCTGGTCTTTTAAGTGATTGGGAACGACAAGGCTTTCGCACTTTTGATAAAAATCTAAAGCTAATTGATAAGTCCTGAATTTTTGCAACATTAAGTTGATCTCCTTTTATTTTTTAAATTTTTAAGCCCTACACCTGGGTAGGGGCTTAAAAATTTAAAAAAATAATAGAAGAAAGAACCCCATGATGAGGAAATTCAGGACTTATCAATTAGCTTTAGATTTTTATGAAACGTGCAAACCGATC
>CAYJBA010000003.1:0-7966 GCA_964367865.1 uncultured Bacteriovoracaceae bacterium
TGAGGTTAAAGTAGCGACGATGGGTCACCTGGATACCGCTAACGGCTTTCAACTCGTATCAGGAATCCGAGGCGATCGTGGAAAAATTATAGAACTGGTGGCGGACGGCGCTCAGGTCGAAAAGGGGGATGTTTTGGTCAGGCTGGATCCCACGTATTTTGAGTCTGAAGCCCTACGCTTAAATGGCGAAATCAAGAGTTACGAAGCAATGGTCCTCTATGCTGAGCAAATGCTAAAACTTGCTCAGTCTCAGGCGGAGCAAGTAGCCAGCAACGGCAGGTCTGAGATTACAGCCGCAAAACAAGAGCATGATCGTTATCAAGCTTATATTAGCGAACTGAAAGGCCTGATTAGGCAAGGTTACGACGTTTCAAGCGAAATAGGATTGGCAAAG
This sequence comes from uncultured Bacteriovoracaceae bacterium, assembly GCA_964367865.1. Classification (GTDB taxonomy): domain Bacteria; phylum Bdellovibrionota; class UBA1018; order UBA1018; family UBA1018; genus CAYJBA01. Next base: position 395 of record CAYJBA010000003.1, read on the forward strand.
CGAAAATCAGATCAGGCACTGGCTGTTTTTAGAAAGTCTCAATCAGATATTGAAAGACAAAAGCGCGAGTGAGTCTTTAAAATTGCGCAGGCTCTGGCGGATCTCAATAAAGTTAAAAGTGGACTAGAAACTTTGGGCACTTCACTTAAGGAGATCAAGGCGGAACATGAAAAAACGGTACTTCGAGCACCGGTCAGCGGATTTACGGTGCTTCATGAAACCAATACCCAGGTCGATCTTAAAAGAAAACTGCGTGTAGGCGATACCGTCTGGCAGGGACAACCTATTCTTTATCTTCCAGACTCGTCATCTATGATCGTTAAGACACAAGTTAGAGAAATGGATCTACACAAAATTTCCCCTGGGCTCGAAGCCACGGTTACGGTCGATGCCTATCCGGATAGCAAAGTGTCAGGTAAAGTCGAAAATATTGGCGTCATGGCTTCAGAGAGTTCAAGCGCTGCGGATCGGAGCTTTCAATTTAACATAAAGCTCGATAAAAGGGATTCACGTCTGCGGCCCGGGATGACTGCGCGAGTTTTTATCAATGTCGGGCACGTCGAAAACGCGCTGACACTGCCGCTTACGGCTGTATTTTCTGAAAACGGAAATTCCTTTAGCTTTGTTTACGAGAGCGGCAGATATATCCCGCGTCCGATTGTTCTCGGACAAATGAACGAAGATGTTTCAGAAATTGTTTCTGGATTAAGCGAAGGAGAAAAAGTAAGTCTTGTTAAACCTTAATTCACGTAATGAGCTTTTAATAGATATGAAAGGAGTATCCAAGTCCTTCCGGCTTGGTATGCGTGATATTTCTGTATTAAGCGAACTCACGCTCAAGGTGCGTCGAGGAGAATTTGTGGCAGTGATGGGGTCCTCTGGGTCTGGAAAATCCACTCTATTACATATTTTAGGCGCGCTCGATCGACCCTCGTCTGGAACCTATCTTTATTCAGAAAGTGAAATAAAGGATTGGGACGACTCGAAACTTTCGCAGTTTCGGTCCGAGGAGATTGGTTTTATTTTTCAGAAGTTTTATCTTCTTCCGCAACTCACGGTGTTCGAAAATGTCAAATATCCGTTTCTTTACTCGCGCCATGTTTCCGAGAATAGAGTCGAACGGGTAAATGAAGTATTGGCGCAAGTGGGATTGGCCCATCGAACCTCGCATCGTCCCGCGGAGTTGTCTGGCGGAGAAATGCAGCGTGTGGCGATTGCCCGAGCATTAGTGACGCGCCCTACACTGATCCTGGCTGACGAGCCTACCGGAAATTTGGATGTCGCAACAGGAGAGGAGATCCTATTGCTTTTAAAACAGATTCATAACACAGGCACGACAATGATCCTGGTGACGCACGATCCCTTAGTTGCAAAAAAAGCGGATCGAATCTTGATACTCAGGGAGGGGCGCTTTGATTCATAACTGGATTTTGCGGCTGAGGCATGTTTCTTTTTCTCTTCAACAACACAAGCTCCGAACTTTGTTGAGCACCCTTGGCATTGCGTGTGGCGTGGTCTCGTTTCTTTTTATGATGAGCATGGGTGAAGGTGCCAGACGAGAAACGCTCGAGCAAGTTGAACAACTCGGGATGAAAAATACCGTGATCCGTGCCGCTGAAATGACCTCGGAGCAGGCGATCATCGCTCGAAAAAGGGGTTCTCAAGGGCTATTACTCTCAGATGGCGAACACCTAAAACGCTCTTTGGCGAGGATTAAAAACGTGGGGGCAGCTCGGGAAATTAAAGCAATGGCGTATGTTTCGTCTCGAGATCTTTCTCCTCAGATCTTGGCCATCACACCTAACTATTTGGAGGTCCTAAAGCTTGGGATTTCGTCCGGACGCTCCCTCGTCGCAAGTGATATTTCGCAAAGTAACCCAGTCTGCTTGCTAGGGTCTCAGATCGCTAAGCAAATGGGAGATGAAGGAAAACCAGGAGGCGTGATCCGCTTGGGACAGGGGCTGTATCACGTCGTGGGCATATTAAACTCTGCTGAGCGAAAGTCGAAAAAAAATTCGGCCGTATCAGTTCGTGATTTTGATCACACGATTTTGTTACCTCTCAGTCATCGGGTCAGCGCGGCAGGAGAAACACGACAAGAGGAGCAGGGGACAGTCAGCGAGCTGATTGTCGAGTCATTGGATGCGAGCGACGTATTGCCTTCGTTGCCCCTCTTGAAACGGGTCATGGAGGTGATTCACCACGGGGCTCTGGATTACCGAATTGTAGTTCCCCAAGAATTATTGAGGCAGGCAAACGAAACTCAAAGGACTTTTAATATTCTCATGGTTTGCATTGCGCTCATCTCTCTTTTTATTGGGGGAATTGGGATCATGAACATGATGCTCGCAAACGTGGCTGAACGGACTCACGAAATAGGAATGGGTAGAGCACTGGGTGCCACACGCGAATTTGTCATTTTTCAGTTTTTAGCTGAGGCCACGGTATTGACGCTGGTGGGCGGAGGTCTCGGAGTCTTTTTAGGAATTGTTGCGATCGGAGCTGTGAGCTTTTTTGTTGAGTGGCGATTTTCGGTTACTGCGTTTTCAGTAATATTGCCGCTGGTGACGTCGGCTCTGACAGGCCTAGTGTTTGGTTTATATCCTGCAATTAAGGCTGCTGATATGGATCCGGTCGCAGCTCTCAGATATTAGAAAATGGTGCCTAGGGCCGGAATCGAACCGGCACGCCCCGTGAGGGACCCAGGATTTTAAGTCCTGTGCGTCTACCAATTTCGCCACCCAGGCACGGGAAGCTAAAAGCTGATCTTATTTCCTACTTGTTTTCATTCGTAAAGCCAATTCTCTTAAAGCAGTGGACGATCCTTCAGTGTCCGAAATTACATAAGCGTGAATTCCCGGGGCGCCTACCCGTTGCAAGCTCGCCGCTAATTTTAGAAAAAGCTCAACGCCACGCGCTATGGCGTCGGGTCCGTCGGACTCGGGGAGCGCGGCAAGCACATCTTTTGGAACCGTCACCTTAAATTTCGTCATCATTTTCAAAGCCTGGGTGCGAGACTTCAAGAGTCGGGTTCCGGGTAAAATCGGAATGGTCACGCCCACGCGTGCGAGATCGTTTCTGAACTTTGCGTATTTTTCCCAATCAAAGAGCATGTCTGTGATTCCGAATTGGGCGCCCGCATCGGCTTTGATCTTAAAAAATCGAATGCGCTCTTCCAGATTTACGTGTTCGGGGTAGGCAGCGGCTCCAATGCAGAAGTCAGTTTTTTCTTTAGGGTCGTGAGCGGGTCCACCCGGACGAGTCATATAGCGTCCTTCGTTTAGGTCTCGGATTTGTTTGATGAGCTCATGAGCATAGTTATAGCCGCCGTCTCGCGGTTTCCAAAGTGGTTGTCCATCGGGCGGATCGCCTCTGAGCGCCAAGATATTTCTGATCCCAAAATAATGATGGTCCATGAGCTGATTTTCAATTTCAACGGGGATCAAATCACGACACGTAAAGTGCGCGATGCATGGAACATGAAACTGTTCTTTAATCGCCTGAGCAATGGGGAGACTTCCGCCCCTTAGGCTTCCACCCGCGCCTTTGGTCACGGCTAAAAACTGCGCGCCGGCCTGAGTGAGTGATTCAATTTGTTCTAGAATTTTTATCTGTTCCGCGCCGTTACGAGGGGGGATGACCTCGGCCGAAAGCGTAAACGAAGATGTTTTGAGAAAGTCCGTAATCTTTGTATCAGGTTTAAAGGGAAGTGCGGTCACAGTCGGGCGCTTTCTATTTAAAACTCATGAGGTGGTAGGTTTTTTTGCCTTTACGCAATACAATATAGGAACCGGCAATCAGGTGTTGAGGTGTGAGATTAAGCGCTGGGTCTGACACTCGCTCATTATTAACGTAAATTCCACCTGCTGCGATGTCTTTTCTAGCAGCGCCTTTACCCTGGCAAAGGGCACTATCGGTCAATACATCCACGAGCGGGTAGCCCGGGCTCAATATTGATTTTGGCTTTTCAGTCGAAGGGGCCTCGCCCATGACGTCGAGTAAGGTCTCTCGGTCCAGATCGCGAATGCCGGTTCCAAATAAAGCTTGCGACGCTTTTTCAACTTTCTCTACTTCGGCAGGTCCATGAACCATGAGCGTGAGCTCCCTGGCCAAAGCCGTTTGAGCCGCTCTTTTTTCAGGTTCTTTTTGAGTGGAGGTATCTAATGCGCGAATGTCCGCTTCGGGTAAAAAGCTAAAGTACTTAATTAAGTTCATCACGTCGGCGTCGGCAGTTCTCACTAAAAATTGGTAAAACTGATAGGGAGAGGTTTTTTTAGCGTCGAGCCAGATGTTTCCTTTTTCTGTCTTTCCAAACTTTGCTCCATCCGATTTTGAAACAAGGGGGTGAGTCAGGCCAAAGACTTCGTTCTCAGAAGTGACGGGCGCTCCATTTGCAGCACCCATCCGACGAATGAGTTCGTTGCCAGCCGTTATATTTCCCCATTGGTCCGAACCCCCGATTTGTAAGCGGCAACCCTCTTTTTGATGAAGGACGTAAAAATCGTAAGCCTGAAGGAGCATATAAGAAAATTCGGTGTACGAAATCCCGTGTTCGCGATCCTCAAGTCTGGCGCGAACTGACTCTTTAGCCATCATGTGATTTACGGTAAAATGCTTGCCGACATCGCGTAAAAATTCGAGATAACTGAGTCCCAGAAACCAATCACCATTATTGACGACGCGAGCGGGGTTCGAACCTTTGAGGTCTAAAAATTTACCAATGACCCGCGTGATGCCTTTAATATTATGTTCGATTTGATCTGGGCCCATGAGCGAGCGCTCTTGAGATTTTCCGCTGGGGTCACCGATCATTCCGGTTGCACCACCCACGACTGCAATCACTCGATGTCCCGCCAGTTGAAAGCGACGCAAGGTGAGAAGGGGCAAGAGACTTCCTATATGCAGGCTGTCAGAAGTAGGATCAAAACCGCAATAAAGTGTTACGGGAGTTTTTGAAAGTAAAACTTTAAGTGCTGGGTCTGTGACTTGTTTTACAATTCCCCGAAATTCAAGATCAGAAAAAAGCTCGGGTAGAACTTTAGCCGGTGCCATGAGCTAACCATAGCGCATGAATCTCTCTCGAGCTAGACTGGAGTGCATGTTTTATGCTCGAAAACTAAACGCTTGGGCCGCTGTGGGAGTATTACTTTTTCCGGGGATTTTGACTGCAGCACCCGCCACGAAATTGCATTGCGAACTTTACGAAGAGAAAGACTTTAGCCTCACTCATGCTCGCGCAAAGGACGAACTTGGAGCCCTCGCTTGCCTGGGTTACCTCCACGGCCGGGATCGCGCCTGGCAAACAGATCATTTGAGACGCATCGCTCTTGGGCAGAGGTCCGAAGTTTACGGCTCTGACTGGGTGCGTAGTGATTTTGGAGTTCGCCTGATGGGCTTTGGGGAGCGTGCCGAGGCGCTTTATCCGACACTTTTAAAATCCGATCAAGCACGCTTTGAGGCCTATTCGGAGGGGATCACGCAAGGATTTAAAGAAGCGCTCAAACGGGGTGTTTACGAATTTAAGACTTTTGGATACGAACCCGCTCCTTGGAAGCCCTGGCATTCGATAGCGCTGCTTCTTTTGCAGGCCTACGACCAGACCAAAAAAAATTATGAAATTCAAACCGAAGAAAGAGAGCGCTCTGAGCGCTTTGGACCCCAAGCTGAAAAATTATTTGGCGAAAAGGGACTTCCTTGGAACGTGACGATTTTAAAATCAGGCGAGTACCCCTTAGGCGAACCCGGGGTCAGTTTTGCAAATTATGAAAGCGCAGGGGCAAAATTTAACGAGGGACTAGGGAGCAATAACTGGGTGATTGCTTCTTTGCGCTCGCAATCGGGCAAAGCCTGGCTCGCCAATGACCCGCACCTTACGCTTAAACATCCACCTTTTTGGTATTTTACCCACGTAGAAGGAGGCGAACTCAATGTGATTGGGGCGTCGATTCCGGGAGTTCCTGTCATTCCAAGTGGCAGCAATGAGAAAGTCAGCTGGGGGCTCACTAACTCCTACTTAAACGTCGCTGAAATCTCTCAGGTGTCAGATGAGGACCTCAAGCTGGCCGAAGTCATCAGGCCTTTGATTTGGGTTAAACTGGGGCCTGTAAAGTTGCCGTTTATTTTTAAAACTTTTGAAAGGACAAAGCGCGGCCTACCTGTGATGCCACTTGAATCTGATCCGGGTACCCAGCGCGTGATTTACTGGAGTGGGTTTGATCTGAAGGGAGAGGATTTTAAGGGATTCTTTGATATTCAGAAAGCTCAGTCCATTTCGCAAATGGATCAGGCATTATCTGATTTTAGATTGCCGAGCTGGAACTACGTCTTTGCTGACCAGACAGGAAAAATTGGATTTAGAGCTGTCGGAAAAGTAGTGCGCAGTGTGCAGCCTAAAACTTATGGAATCATGACTCGTTCATTAGCCGAAGTTGAAAAAGAGCGGCCCGCGCTTACACCCATTGAGATGCCACATGTGATGAACCCGCCACGAGGATATGTAGCCACGGCTAATAATCTTCAATGGCCTTCAGACGGTAAATATTTTATTGGACGAGCTCAATCAACCGGATTTCGTGCGCTTCGAATCGAAGAGTTGATTTTAAAAACGCCTAAGCACGATTTAAATACTCTAAAAGCAATTCAATGTGATGTTCAGGCCGTGGATGCCCGATTTTTTGTACCCAGATTGCTTGCGTCGGTTGTGAAGCCCAATATTAAACTTTCGCAGTGGCAGCAAAAGGCGGTTACCCTTTTGAGTAAGTGGGACTTTAATGCGGGAGCGGATTGCGAGGCTTGCCCCATTTATCGAAGGTGGATGGAAAATTTATTAGAAGGAATGAACGAAAATGCGCTTTTTAGATTACTGGGCTCAGGTGGCGAGATGGAAAAAATCGCACTGGCTGGGCTTACTCTTTCGCTAAAGGATTTGGGAGTCGAAAAAGAAGGGCGCTTTTTAAAATGGGGCGAACTTCACAGGGCGACATTTCCACATTTACTGGGTAAGAAATACTTTAGAGCATCCGCCCTGGCGACCCCTGGGGACAAGCAGTCGGTAAATCCAGGTTCAGCGGACTGGGAGGGAGATCATTGGGATCATACCTCGGGCGCTTCGCAGAGATTATTGGTCGAGATGTCTCAGCCTCCTAAAGTATATATGGTCTTGGGTGGAACGAATTTAGATCGCGAAACTCGAGATCCCGCACAGGGTTCTGATTATAGAAAATGGAAAAATTGCGAGTTGACCGAAATGAAATTTCCGCTCGACTGGACAAAAATCAGGGTCACTGAAGTGGTTGAGCGGTGAGTTTAGGTTTGACGATTTTATGATAGGCCGGACCATAATCCCCATTAACAGCTCCTTCGTTAACATGGATGTAACCCACAAAGTGAGCCGAGATAATAAGCTGCAAAATCCAAAGCGTAAATAAAAGTTTGCGACCCCATTTTTCATTGAGAAGTGCAGTTCGTGAGAGCCAAATCCATTCGAACGGAAAAGTAGCAGCCATGTAGTAGCGCCTTATATTTACGCCTGTCGCAGTGAGAAGGATTCCGCAACCCCAAAGCGCGGCACTT
>CAYJBA010000003.1:7976-22104 GCA_964367865.1 uncultured Bacteriovoracaceae bacterium
GTTTTAGTTCCAGTGAACCACCGTGTTCGTAATTTTAAATACGCGTTGAGACCATATAAAAGCGTAAATAAGGTCCAAGCCAATAGAAGCAAATGAGCCACGCCAACGAGGTAAGTAGCTCGGCCACCTAAAATCGGATATCTGACAAAATCTGAAATTTGCCGATAAATAGACCCTCCGAGAAGTAGCCCCAAAGGATTTCCAAGATGAAGTCCAATAGGATCTGTAATCCAAAACACCCAATATTTAAATTGAATGGCCTCGTTCAGTCCTCCAGAGATCGGTCCACCGCGAGGAGCACGAAGCGCTGCAATCGCCCACGGGATTAAAGGCAATGCGCCTAGAGCAGATCCTAAAAGCCAGGGCCACCACTGGGTAGCTCTACGCTTTTCGCGAGGAAACAAACTCCAAAGCACAAGAGCGCCAGCCATAAAAAAGCCGCTCATGTGTATTTGGCCTAAGAGCGCGCCAATCAGTCCCCATAAAAAAGCTCCTGACACGCGCTCTTTACGCCACCAGCCCATAAGCATGAAGACAATAAACAAGGGCAAAAAAGGTTCGGGCCAGAGCTTTCGCTGGTAGAGAATACAAAAGGGATTAACCATGGCCAGTGCATAAGCCCAAAGCCAGGGTTCTCGCTCTCGGGCATCCACAAATCGAAACGCAAATGGAAGCAAGAGCAAAATACCGAGCAAGCTCACGATCTGAACTGCATGTGCGAGCGCAGTGGGAGTTGTGGCACGAAAAATTTTAGCTGTCGCCGCAAAGATCCAAACGCTCATGCCGGGGTTCGGAATATAAACGCCAGAGTTCATCCCAACCCAAGGCCAGCCCTGAGTTGCGCCAATGGCTTGGCTCTGAGTAAAATTAATTTCTTCGTCTTCTTTATATTCCATGTCGAACACATAGGTAACGCGAAGCAAAGTGCCGGCTAGGAGCGCAAGTCCAAGAAAAAGTTTAAACTTTAAAGAAAGCCGTTTCATGAGGGGGTCTCATTCCATTTCTGAGAAAGCCACGAGGTCGAGAGCATCTCCAGTGTCCTAAATTCAATGATGCGTTCAAAAACATAGGTGTCGGAGTACTCGAGCCGATAGATGTCGTCATTCATGGAGGGATGCGTGATGATCTCATCAGATAAATGCCGTTTGAGCAGGCCCCGCAATCTTCCAGGATCAGAAAAATCCTTTGAACGAGGGTAAAAGCAACGAAGAAATGCGTAGCCCTCATTTTTGAGCGTCGAGCGGACAAGAAGGGACATGATATAAAGTGGAAATTTTTTACTCCATAACGTCATTGGACTATTGAGAACCCGAACTTGTCGTATTTGTTTTTCCTTTAACAAGGGCGAAAGCACCCTGAGTAATCCGGGTAATATATGAACATGATGATGCCCATCGAGATACTGTGGCTTTACTCCTCTGCGCTCAAGCGCTTCGATCTGAGTAGTACATTCTTTGAGGGCGGCGTTCGAAAGCGGCGCTTGTTTACGCCCTGCAAAGGTCCATTTCCAAAATAAGGATTTAAACCCACAATGATCGCTAATGGGCGAGCCGGCGAGACGCTTTCCGTAAGTTAAATTAAAATGAAGCCCTAAAGAAATCCCTGGAACGGCTTTAAGCTCATCGAGTCCTTCGTCCAGATACGCGCAACTTGCCATGAGAGAGACCCGGCGGATGACTCCTTTTTTAGCGAGGGACAAAATCCCTTGATTGATCCCTTTAGAAAGTCCCCAATCATCTGCCGTTAAGGCAGTGGGCCTACTCATCGGTCCATAGCACCCGCGTTTATACCGATAGGCTAGGACCGGAAGTCCGTGAAAAATAGCGGCCGTCTCGGCTAACATCTGCAAAAAAGATTTTTCGCGCCCCAGATACACCGTTACAGGCAAATCGCAACGATGAGCTCCGTGGGCATTTGCCGCGAGATACCACTCGAGGTCACATAAAAAATCCGGAGAACTTTGCACGGAAAACGCAGCCACCGCCATGTTTCGTGTCATCACCAGATGCCCCGAGTGGGTATCCGTGGTACGAACGGGTAAAAAAACCCTAACCAGGCGGTTAAAAGAGAGCCCCAGTTTGTGGCGTTTATAAATAAGACTGAGGACGCGAACCGGAATTTGAAATCGAGACTCGGCCAGTCTTCGATTGCCTCGAACAAACTCGTACTTCTCGTTTTCGATGAGATCAATCGCCTGCGCGTAAAAACTGGGATGGCAGGGCTGATCCAAATGTCCGAATAATATCAGCTTACCTTTGGATTTTAAAAACCCACTTCGTATTGCAGCTCCGCGCCCTTGCAAATGATCTTCGTAAAGAAACTTTACCCCAGAAACCCTGCTCAGACTCAGTCTCAGTTCTTGGGTCAGCGCATCGTCTGCGTGAGCTTGATCTCCATGAGTAATGACGTAGATTTCGAAGTCCCCGCCAAATCGCGAGGTCAATAGATCCCTTGCGGCCTCGACGTGAGTTTTAATAAAAGAAAGTTCTAATCGAGATTTACTATCCATCAATACGGGTATTAAGAGGCTGGCGGCGGTGGTCCCTGCCATTGAGGGAAATTCAGGCCAAGGGCCCATAGACGGCCTAGGAAGTCCAAATATTTTTGCAAGCACCGAAGGGACTGAGTGCTTATAGGCTTGTTGCCAGGAGTAAATGCCTAATGCAAGGGTTGCAAAAAAGGGAAGCGAAAGGCGTTGAATTTTAAAAAAAATAACAGATCCAACAAGGTCTAGGCCCGCGAAAGAAATCGTTAAAAAAGAAAAACCAAGAATCAGACTGTGAGCGAGCCCTTTTTTGGGAGCCGAAAGCAAAAAGGCAACGGGTATGGCCAGAGGCGTAAGCGAATATTTAAAGGTCTCCGGCATAAACCAGACGTTCGCAAAAAGAGCCAAGGAGAAAGAAAGCCCGGCACTGTATGCATTGATCGGGGATCTTAAAATCCAAAACACAAAGATCGCGGCACAGATTAAAACAGCCGCAGCGCCATGAATCCAATGAGATATTTCGGTTGCAATAAATCCGGCATTTGTGGCGCGGAGTAAAACACTGTTGAGAGACTGACTCCCGTAATGAGCGGCATCATAATAGACAGAATCCTGCGCAACGATTGACGCCCAGGACGCCCATAACCGAGTAAGGATCGTAAATTTTGGATCGGGCACGAGAAGGTAAAGCGCAAATAATAAAACCGAAACGACGGCGAGCGGGGTCATTAGAGTTTTTGCCCAACGAGAGGGCCTCACAGCAAGGAGATAGAAATATCCAAATCCAGGCGCCACCTTAAAAAGGGTTGGAATCAACAAACCAAGTGCTGCAGTGCCTGGAACTTTTTTCAATATCCCATAAAGGGCGAGCGAAAAACCTAAAAACATCAAACTAGATACCTGTCCGATCGTAAAGGTATCGAGACAGAGCCGAAAAATAAAAAGTACGGAGAGACTTAAGGTCCACAACGGCGCTTGAGTTTGCCGGATATATCCTCGGTAAAGAAATAGAAAACCTAAAGAAAAAAAAGTGACTTGAAGAAAAAACCAGGTCAACTTTGCTGTAAAAAGACTCATTTGTGCCAAGGGTTTTAATAAAGGCAAAGTCAATGGCATGTATCGAAATGGAGATGCTCCATCCGAAAGCGTGTAAACCGTAGCCCACTGAGACGTTTGCGTCCGAACTGCCGCGCGATAATAGACGTCAAAATCCGTATAATCCGTTTTATGTGCCACTTTGAGCGCATAGATGGGGATAGTGATGAGGACGAGAATAAAAATTAAGCGAGGTACCCAACGCAGTAAGATCGGCCAAGGATTCACGCAGGCCTCCGACATGTAAATAATACATCGGCAAAAAGTCGATGAGAGCAAGGCCTTGAGCTTACGTCAAATCCAGCAGATCTAAAAAAGCTCGTCCATTCGCTTTCACTTCTAAAAAAAAGCGATTGATTAGCACTCCGAGTAAACCCAAGCGCGGTAGCAAGCTTTTCGTATATTTGGTTACAAGCGGAAACCGCTCCTGGTTTTTGATTGACCTCGCGAACAATAAAACGCCCGCCCGGCAATAAAAGCTTAAAAGCTCTTTGAGTCAGCGCCTCTTGTTCGTCCGGAGAAAGATAATGCATAACATCGATCAGGGTGATGGCTGAAAAACTATCAACAGGAAGTTGTGACAAATCCCCGTGGGTAAACCGAACCTGAGTTAAATCGAGTGAAGCCTGTTTGGCCTGTGCGATACGCGAAGGGTCGTGGTCGATTCCTAGAAGTTCGCACTGGGGTGACAAAAGGCTAGTTGCTATGGGCAACAGGCCATGTCCGGTTCCGATGTCCAAGATTCGTCCTTCTTTGGGAATCTCTGAGATGATGTCGAGGTAGGGCGTCAGGCGCCAGCGTAAAAACAAAAAGACCCGGTTCAAAAAAGACGAATTGCCATACCGGGACAAAAAGCCAGTGAGGACGCGTAGATTCTGTCTTTTTCCGTAAAAACCTGACCAGGCCTGAATTGTAATTCGAGAAAGCCAAAACGCTGCCAGCAAGCTCTCACGTAATACGCGCACAGTGCTTTTTTCGGTGTTTAGATAAAGCAACACAGGAAGGTCCATGGTTTTAAATCCGGAGCGTGAGGCTGTCAAAAATAATTCGAGATCAAAAAAGAAACCGGGGCAGGTCTGATTTGAAAAGGCTGCATGAGCAAGTTGTCGAGACATTGCTTTGATACCGGCCTGGGTATCTCGGGTCTTAAAACCTAAAAGGAGTCGTGAAATCCAATTAAACCGAATACCTAAGCGGTGACGACGGTATGCCAGGGGCAAATAGGCCACAGGAACGTCAAAAAGACTATCGAGCGAGCGTCGATTACCCGTCACCAAATCAAACCCATTGCGAAGCATTCGGATTGCCTCGTCAAAAAAAGCAAGATCGTAGGGGAGATCAGCATCCGTAAAAAAAATGGTCTTTCCTTTTGCATGAGAAACCCCAGTTCGAAGTGCCGCTCCTTTTCCAGTCTGGCCAATGTGGGGACAGAAAAGAACTTCCGAATATTTCTGCGAAAGTCGCGCAGAAAGTTCTTCGGCTGGATCGACATCCTCGTCGGGCCTGCGATTGGGGATGAGCAGAATTTCAAATCGTCCGGGATAGCGGGTTTTTAAAAATGCATGAGCTTCGTGAACTGTATTTTCGATGGCGTGCGCCGAAGCTCGAGCCGGAATCAAAAGCGAAACATCGAGAGTAGCGGCACTCTCGGGCATCGCACAAGTATCAAGAGACTTAAAATCTCTAAAAAAGTGCCGGTTCATGTTTGAGTAGTGAGTGAGGATAAAATAGTTTCGGCATCATCAACCGAATGCAACGCTAGCCCGCAAGCCGGAGTAAAGAGCGCGGACTCAAGTAGTTGACTCACAAGCGAAACGTCATTGGGCCAGCGATTTTTTAAAAGCGTTTCGATATGAGAGTAGAGTTCTTTTTGATTGAGTGAATGTAAAACGGCCGAATGGGTCGAAGGAATAATACCGAGCGCGAGCCGTCCGCCTTTTTTAAAAAAAACATCAACGGGCTTTTCGTAAGACTTCGAAAGCAGATTTTCGAGAGACAATTCGGTGTCGATAGAGAGATAGGTTGGCTCTAGATTTAAAACTTGATTCCAATCCGTGTTGCTACAACAGTGAATACCCACGAGAACCTTTTCTTTTTGCAGCGTCTGAACGATGTTCCTAAGCTCCTGCATTCCTAAAACATGTTTGGGGTTATCGCCCAGGCCATAAAGACCCGGCTCGTCTAAAAACAAGATGGGTTGAACTCCCATGCTCCTTAACTTACGAGTCATAGCTAGGGATCTGGCCAAAATGAGTTTAAAAACCTGGTTAGTCAGATCTAAATGCGCGTCGATGGGAGTACCATCATTGAGCCTGAGCGCCCATTGCGCGGTCATGGGTCCACAAATCTGAACTTTTGCCTGTTTGATTTTTCGTTCTTGGAGCTCCCAGATCCAGGGCTGCCAGCAACTGGATGCCATGGGAGAGGGCTCAAAACTCTCAAAGGCATCGAGGACGGATGGGAGTTCCGCAAAGGCACGTTGAAGTTTGGCGTTGAGCGAGGCAGCTCGACTGTTCCAAATGTCTATATTTACCAAAACGGACCCATCTTTTTCGACCTGAAGTCCTGGAATTCCCTCTAAAGCCTGTGCGACCATGTTCTCCCAGGGATTTCGAATCGGTATCTGTGGCAAGAAAGGGATCCCCAACTTAAAGCAGTAAGCAAGGGCAGCGTCCACGTTATGATGAGGAAGGCTCCCAATCTCGGTGGTTTGCGCGCGATTAGCGGTTGTCATCATTGGATTCTCCTGTGTGTCCCACTGAAAAGTAAGTGGCCCCCGGGTGATGAAAGGCTAGAGCAGAAACGCTGGACTCGGGATCCATCATAAATCCATCCGTCAGTTCGACACCAATGGCGCGCGGATCAATCAGCTTAAATAATAGGGCCTGATCGTCGAGCCTGGGGCAGGCTGGGTATCCGAAGGAGTAGCGCTTTCCATGGTACTTAGCCTGAAAGCGTTCCATCATCGTGGTCTCTGGCGGGTCCGCAAATCCCCAGGCCCGTCTAATCTGGGCATGAACCCATTCGGCATACGCTTCGGCGGACTCAAGCGCCAGTGCCTGAAGAATATGGGATTTTAGATAGTCGCCTTTATTTTTGAGTTGCTCCGCGACTTCCCGAACGCCTTGGCCAATCGTAGTAACAAAAAGGGCAATCGAATCTTTGGGGCGGGATTTTAAATCCCAGGGTGCAACATAATCCGCCAAGCATAATCCACCTGGTTTTCTCTGACGCGGAAACTCGAACTGCCCAATAGGATTATTTGGATCTACCCCAAAGAGGTAAAGTGTATTTCCCCGCGAAGCTGCTTTAAAAAACTGGTAGACCGCCCCCGGCTGGGTTTGGGGTTTGCCACGGTATTCGTTTTTTAGTTCCTGCACTGCTCGAAAGATCGCAACCGATTTGGGTTCATGCTCCTCTAATTCGCGCATGAGTTTCGCATCGGTCAAAGCCGCTTCAAGGCGGCGAACGATTCCGCCTTTTATACCCAGGTGCCGCCCGTAGAGCATCAGTGGATTAATCATCTGCCAAATTTGATCAACAGGAGTATTTCGCAAAACGTGTTTTTCAAAATCAGGAGGAGAGGGAAGAGTTTCTAAAATCTCAACCGAGCTTGCGCGATCCGTAGAAATCGGAAAGGGAGTTTTAGCTTCAGCGGGCTTTGCAGTTTGGGCACGCCGATCAGCCAATGTAGCTTTAAGGTTTGCAAAGCGCTCGGGATCAACGATTTGTTTAGCTAGATCGAGCCCCGTCATTGCGTCTTTTGCGTAAGCCACGGTCCCCGTGAGGTAGGCACGAGAAATTTCTCGGTCGACATATTGGCTAGATAGAGCGGCGCCTCCCACTAGGATCGGTGTGGTAATTCCAGCTTTCGCAAAATCATCAGCTGTAACAGTCATCTGCTGCGCGGATTTTACCAATAGGCCTGACAGGCCGATAATATCGGGTTTGTGCTCCCTCACAGCCTTAATCAACTGTTCAGGTAACACTTTAATTCCGAGGTTAATGACTCGAAATCCGTTATTAGAAAGAATGATGTCGACGAGGTTTTTTCCAATGTCGTGAACATCTCCTTTGACCGTAGCCAAAATAAGTTTGCCTCGGGTGGAAGTCTCGGACTTCTCCATAAAAGGCTCTAAATGATTGACGGCAGCCTTCATCGCTTCTGCCGACTGCAACACTTCGGCAACAATCAATTGATTGGCGTTAAAAAGCTTGCCGACTTCGTCCATGCCTTTCATGAGCGGACCGTTGATGATTTCAAGAGGCTTTAAGGTTTTAAGGGCTTCATCCAAATCGGGAGTGAGGCCATCTTTGGCTCCTTCCATAATGTACCGAGGGATGCGATCTAAAAGAGGCAAGGAGGATTTAGAGGGTTTTTCGCCGACCTTCTTTTCTCTAAAGTGAGCGGCAAATGCCGCAATGGGGTCAGCTCCTCGATTAAAAAGCAGATCTTCTGCCAGGTTTTTTTCGGCCTCTGGCATCGTCGCATAGCGCTCAAGCTTTTCTGCGTTCACGATCGCGAGATCCAATCCCGCCTGAACACAATGGTACAAAAAAACAGAATTAAGCACTTCGCGACTCGAAGCCGGAAGTCCAAAGCTGACATTCGAAATCCCAAGGACTGTTTTAGTTTGAGGAAATTTAGACTTGATGAGTCGAATGCCCTCAATTGTCTCTACAGCGGAGCCCACATACTGCTGGTCGCCCGTTGCACAAGGAAACACGAGGGGATCCCAGTAAATATCTTCGGGCAAAATGCCGTATTTTTCGGTTAATAGCTTATAAGACCTTTCTGCGATCGCAAGTTTTCGGGCCCGGCTCACGCCCATCCCTTGAACTTTGTCATCATCAATGGTCCCGACAATCAAGGCGGCGCCATGTTTTTTGGCAATGGGTACGACTTTTTCAAAACGCTCTTCGCCGTCTTCAAGATTAATCGAATTGATGATCGCTTTGCCCTGGCTAAAGGTCAGAGACATCTCAATCACTTTTTCGTCCGTCGAGTCAATCATGAGCGGCGCGCGGATTTTTTTAACCGCGAACTCAAGAAACTTTCGCATATCCTCCATCTCGTTACGATCGGGATTGGCAAGGCAGACGTCGATGATCTGGGCACCGGATTTGATCTGCGCGCGCGCGATGTCGCTGGCCTCGTCAAATTTTTCGTCACAGATGAGGGTTTTAAATTTTTTACTCCCGATGACGTTAGTCCGCTCACCGACAATGACCGGTCTCAGTTCGTCGGTGATTTCAAGGTAGTCGATGCCGGAAAGAAAGGAGCGCTTGGGTGGGTGAGGGGTTCGAGGCTGGCCCGCTCGCGCGATTTTTGCCAATTCCGCAATATGGCCCGCATGAGTACCGCAACACCCGCCAATGACATTGACCCACCCATTTTGAATAAACCGAGAAACGACGTTTGCCACCATCTCAGGTGTTTCGAGATAACAGCCGCGGTCGTCTGGCAATCCCGCATTTGGAACGCAAGACACCGGAAACGGTGACAACCTGGCCAAAGAACGAACATGGTCGGTCATAAACTCGGGACCGGTTGCACAGTTGAGGCCAATATAAAGAAGTGGGATATGGGAGACGGAAGCGAGAAGGGCTTCAACCGATTGACCAGCAAGCATGGTGCCCATCGGTTCAATGGTTCCGGAAATCGCGACAGGGATGTTTTTTTGAGTCTCTTTCAGGAGCTTTTCGATTCCAAACAGTGCTGCTTTAATGTTGCGAGTATCCTGGCAGGTTTCGATTAGAAAATAATCAACTCCACCCTCGAGTAGGCCTTGGGCTTGGGTATAGAAGTTTTTTTCGAGTTCCTCAAACGTCACGCCGCCCGTGACGGAAATAGCCCGGGTCGTGGGACCTATACTGCCGGCAACAAATCGAGGCTGGTTTTTTGTCGAGTACTTGTCAGCAGCTTTTCGGGCGAGGATCGCCGCTTCGCGATTGATTTCGATCGCGCGAGAACCTAATCCGTATTCGTCTAAGACAAGTGGTGTTCCACCAAAGGTATTGGTTTCGACGATGTCGCATCCGGCTTTGAGGTAATATTCGTGAATTTCTGAAATAATGTCGGGGCGAGTAAGGACTAAGTTTTCATTGCAGCCTTCGAGGTCGATTCCACCAAAATCTTTAGAAGTAAGATTTTTGTCCTGGATCGCTGTGCCCATTGCACCGTCTAATACTAAGATCCGAGCTTTAAGTGCTTCGGTGATATTGGGTCGTGAATTTGAGCTCATGAGGATCTTGCTCAAGAGATCATAACTAGCGTGTAATTTCGATGGTTTTATTTAGAATTAACGCACTTTGTCTGAGGTCATCTTGGCTTAAGCGTTAGGGCTTAAATCCCCACTCCTCCACCACACGAAGAGCCTGCGACGCAGGGAGTTGGGCTGGCCGAGGGAGTCGGTGTTGGAGTCGGTGTCGCGCTTGGAGAAGGAGTAGGCTCCGAAACGTTCAAGCAATAACTTACATCTACTACCGATCGGGACTGGCCAGGAGCTGGGACGTTTACGGAATTATTTTGAGCGCTGTAGGTAAATCCTGCACTTGTTCCGTCCACATTTACGCGTACGGATGAGGGGTCAACACCGGGGTGAGAAAGCGTAAAATCAAACAGAAGCTGCAATCTGCTTGTCGTAAGTTGTCCGATGTTAGCAAGGCCCTGCGAATATTGGCCGGTCGCCATGTCCACAGCCACACCCTGAGCAAGTCGTACGAGTTCGAGATATCCCCAGCCATATTCGTTTTCGCCGGAGCGTGGGTAAGTACTGGTTGTGTAGTTAATACCACCAATCACAAACGGACGATCGCCTTGAAATTGGGTAATTTTTGCCAGAACAGTTTCTGGAGTAATCCCATTACAATCGCGAATTTTTGCAGGGCCTTCTAAATTATCGGGATCTGGAACCGGTACGACGCCAGCAGGGTAATCTGCGCAGATATCATTTTCGTCTGAAATAAAAACTACCGCAAGCGCGGCATCCGGGCGAAAAAACCCCAAGCTGCGGCTCTCAGAAAGTTGGGTGCCTTGAAGTCCCTGAGTCAGGCCGTAAAGGCCTTCTTCGCCGCCATCTGAGAAGGTGTCACTAGCCACGTGAGTGAGGTTATAAGTTAAATTTGCACGGATCGTAGAAAGTGACATCGTGCTTGATCTTGAAACTTTTGGAAAGCTGCTCGAACCCGACCAGAGTCGGCCTGAGTACGAACTTCTGCTTCCGTGGGCAAGCATGACTGCGACTTGATAATCCACGGTGGAGGGAAGTTCTGCTACGAACGAATCAATGCCAGCAGCGACTCCCGCTCTTTCCACATCGAGCGAGCCAGAGGTATCCGTGACAAAAAGTAAATCCAAGTTGTGAGTGATCAGCGCTTCGGGTTGTAAAAATCGATCGTCAAAACACTCAGGCGGTAAAACCGGAAGAGGGATAGACGGGGAGGGAGGATCAGTTAGGGCGGTTCTTAAAGCACTAGAAGCATCGGGAGTCGCTTCGCATCCTGTGAAAGTGACTGCGTATATAATGAGAGCAATGAACAGAAATAAAACTCTTCTGATTGAGTCTGGATAAATTTGAGGTTTGACGCATGTGTTCATAAAACTTCTCATTATAAATAAATATTAACACATTGATTTTCTAAGTCTAGAAAATTATAATTCAATAAAATCACCATATTGAAGTCATACGTGAGGGGTTAGTACTCGAAAATCTTACTGAGCGGCGAAACAATCAGAGTAACCGTGATCAAGATCGGGCATCGCAAAGAGGTTGATAGGCAATACTCAGATAGCGGTGATCGCCCTCCAAGATAAGGTATTAGGAAGGATTCTCTCCGTCCAATTAATCCCATCCGGAGATGTGGCGGCCCGGTTTGCGCCATAGGCCAGGGCGCAAAAAACCTTGCCGTTCCAAGCTACGATTCGCCAGTCTTGAAAGGACGGCATGGATACTTGATTCCAATTGATGCCGTCAGTAGAATTGAGGGCTATATTTCCGTACTGGACGCGGCTAATGATTGAACCGTTGTATACTATACTTCCGAAATATTGAGACGTGGGGAATGCCCGCTGAGTCCAGGTGATTCCGTCAGGCGAAGTCGCGTAAATATTATTGACCGTTCCGTCTCCGACCGTGGCAATAAACAGAGAACCAGTCCAAGCGAGCCTATCCCAAAACTGAGATGAGGGGAGAGTTCGGAGTGTCCAGGTGATTCCGTCGGGGGAGGTGGCGGCTGCTGCAGAGAGAGCTGCGGTTGATACCCAGGTACTGCCATTCCAGGCAACTCCCATCCAGTAGTTTGAAGTCGGCATTGCCCTTTGCGTCCAATTAATTCCGTCGGGGGAGGTGATAACCCAATTAGCTCCACTGGATTGAGAAGCTACGAAAATGGATCCGTTCCAAGTGCAGGCGTTCCAACGCGCACTTTGAGGTAGCGTGGATTCAGTCCAGGTCGCTCCGCTGTCATTAGAATACGCAAATACGTTTATAATATCACTCTGACCCGCGAGACAAGTCACAATAGTTCCGTCAGAGGCAATTGTGTCCCAGGCATGGGTGGAAGGTAATGTGTATTGCTGCCAGGATATTCCATTATCCGATGAAACAATAATCGCGTTTGAAGCTGGACCTCCGGATGCAACAAAGAGTTTACCTCCGTCCCGCTTGGCTTTTCGCATTTGATTCGCAAGCCAGGCGTATGCCGGGTTTGGCGCCAATAACGACTGGCCCAGAGTCGCTCCGACCAGAGCTGCGGATTTTTTTAAAAACCCCCGCCTCTGCATCAGTTTTCTCTCCAAGTGACTGAACCGTACCAGACGGATTCGTCTGAGGGTTTGGTCAGCTGAATAATCGTGATTTTATCGGCAGTAATGGAAATTGCAGGGGCAATGCCTGAGTCCCATTTTATCGTGTCAGCTCCGTTGCCTGCCCAAGTGACTGAACGAGTTCCGGTTGCGTCCTGTTTTAGAAAGAGAGTCATGCTGTAAACCTTAGCAGCGGGAGCAGTGAACGCGGGGAGCGTGATTGTTGTATTTGCAGTAAGCGTGATGCGTCTAATATTAAGCGAAGTATCCGGAATCGTGTAGGCCGCGGCGCTGTTGGCGTAAGCAGCGATCCCTTCTACGGTTGAGTTCGTGCCAATTGTACCATTGACATCGAGTGTAGTTGCAGGGAGTGCGGTTCCAAGTCCTAGATTTCCGGTTAATGAATCTAAAACCACAGGAATTTTTGTCGTGGCCCCATCCCAGTAGGCGAAAAAAAGATCATTTTCTGAGCCGCCGCCTGCATAATACGCGTTTCCCTTAGCTTGAATTTGCCACCCCTTATTACCGGCCGTAAATAATGGAGTCGTGCCGGTTCCTTTGGTAACCATGTTGAGGGCAACAGTCTGGTCATTGCCTGTTCCGGGTGTGTCCATCTGAATGCCGTTTGTATAATCGGCGGTTCCGTAGGGGTGGACTAAAAATGCGGGGGAGGTGGTACCGATGCCGACGTTTCCATCCTCTTGGATTCGAAATAGTTCCAAGCCGCCAGCCTCTCCATTGCCACTATGGGCGATTGAAAAAGTACTTGTACTATTATTATTTGAATCAATATTGATCCTGATACTTTCTAAACTGCTTAAATAAATATTACTCGTGTTAGCAGCCTGAAAAAGTCCGTGATCGGTTCTGTTAACAAACTGAACTCCGTAGTTGCCATTAACATCAGTTCCACCAACATTCACATTTCCTAATATGTCTAATTTTGAGACAGGAGTCGAAGTCCCAATACCTAGGTTTCCTGCACTAGAAATATTTACCAATGCAGTCCCCGCCGCATTCTGCGCCTGAAAAAGATCTCCTATTCCCGCTCCATTTTGCTGAGTGACGAGAGTGGGATTTATATTTGCCGCACTATTTGCTTGAAAATATCCTGAAATCCCAACGTTGGCTGCGCCCCTTACCCCAATGCCACCGATGGCAGTTGCCTCACCATTAATACCAACGCCATTGGTGTTCCCAGCCCATCCATGAATGGCTTGTCCCCCACCTAGAGAATTAATCGCATCAATTGTAATGCTGTCATTTGATGTCGCACTTATATTTCCGGCGACATCTAACTTCGCGGTTGGACTTGTTGTTCCCACACCGACGTTGCCGGAAGAATCTATTGTCAATCGAGTCGATGGACCTGTAGCATCTGTAATTTTGAATTTATTTCCATCAGTGCCGTCATTTGAGACCTCCCACCACGTTCCAGGATTCGCAAGTTGCAATGTTGGTTGAGTATTTGCCCCAGTTGTCTCGATTAAGATTCCATTGCCACCTACAGACTGAATGTGGAGTTTTTTCGCAGGACTTGTAGTCCCTATACCCACATTTCCGGTAGGATCAATTCTCACCCTCTCCGTACCAGCAGTGCTCGCAGCCATTGTATTTGCGGCTGGGTGCCACCATCCCGTGTCGGGATCTCCGGAGAATGAAACGGAGGGCAGTAATTCTGTTCCTGCGTTCGCCGAAACGCTCGTTGCCGAACCCCCACCAATGATGTTGATCCACCCGCC
>CAYJBA010000004.1:0-17877 GCA_964367865.1 uncultured Bacteriovoracaceae bacterium
GAGTTAAACAAGTCGCCCAACCCCTCAAATTCGTCACCCGAGGACACGGCCACCCGATGAGCCAAGTTGCCCCTGCCAATTTCAGCCATCGCAGCGGAGAGAGTAGCGAGGGGGCGACTGACCCAACGCGCGGCCAGAAATGCAGCGGCGGCCGCGATGAGCAGAGCGAGTGCGACGAGCGCCTTGAGTTGAAGTTGAAGCAAGGAGTAGGGCGCTAGCTCCTCAGTTTTTGAGCGCGCGATGAGAAATCCATCTGTTTGTAAAGCGCCACGAGATGTCGAATCACGGGAAAGTCCTACAAAAGTTCCCAAATATTTTTCTTCACCCAAAGTAAAGCGAACGAGAACGTCAGGGGTTTGAATCCGAAGTCCTTTTTCGCGTTCTTGTAGTCTTTCCTTGGCAAACGCGCTAATTCTGATTTTTCCATCTCTAAAAACTGAAATCTGCGCCCGCGTCGCTCGTTCGAGTTGTGATAAAAAATCATCATTCATAGCTGTACCGACGAGCAAGATGCCTTCTTTTTTTCCTGAAACGCTCACAGGAACTCCCAGGATTTGATAAATCGCATCCTTCGGGTGTGAGGGGAGCAATCCGAGATCATTGAGTGACTCATCTGAGGGACTCCACCATCCGTAAGCACTGTCGTTTGCAAGTGCGTCTTGAATGAGAGAAAGCGATGAGAGCGATTGACCGAAATTTCCGAGATTCTGTTTGTCGAGGAGAAGACGGCCTTGAGAGTCTAATACAGCGAACACTGGACTTCTGCTAAAGACAGGTAAAAAGGGAATGCTACTTCCCAAAATATTGTGAGCATCTAGAATTTTTGTTGAACCTGGATCAGATGGATCAGATTTGCCGAAAAGTTCTGCGTCACTGGGTGCCGAAAAAGACCCCAGCACCGCTCTTACTTCGGGATTAGAAGCTGCTAAGGTGTTTACAGAGTCACGAGCAGAAGTCTCAATGCTCGCTCGCACTTCTCTAAATGCGGCTTCTGCTTCGTGAATTCCTTTTTGAACACGCGACTCGGCAACTTGATCAATACTCCAGAGCGTAATGCCCGCAAAGACCCCAAGAACTAGGACCATCATTCCACCAAAGAGAACAGCAATCTTTGTCCTGAAGGAAAAAAATTTGATCTCCATTTGCTCTATTATGATAACATTATTTTAATGTTCGACCTCATTAGAGTCGGCTCGTTTTCAGCCCTAGTAGCCCTTATTTTGCCTAGTTTCACTGGAATGACTGCATGGGGTTCCACTCTAAAAAGCGGAACTATTCAGGGCGTGATTCAATTTCAAAAAAACCCTGGAGCGCCCAGTCCTTCTGATTTCGTTATTTTTTCAACGAGGTGTACTAAAACTGCCGATTTAGGAATCCCAGTTCGTATTTCCCAGGAAAATTGTGCCTACAAACCACGTTTATCTGTTGCAGTGAGTGGGCAGAAATTGGACATTCGCAACGATGATCGCATCATTCATAATTCATTTTCCGTGAGCCCAGTAAGGTTTGATACTGGCCAACAAAAACCTCAGGGCTCGAGTCTGTTCACACTTTCGCAACCTGGAGTCGCAAAAATCTATTGCCGCGTACATCCAGACATGGAGACCATGGTTCTCATTTTGAGAAATCCCTGTTATGCGCGACCTTCTGCCGATGGCACATTTGTTTTAGAGGGATTGCCCAACGGAGCAGTGGATGTGCGCCTTTGGAGTCCGAGGCTTAATAAAGTTCTTTTAAACCGAGTTCAGGTAGGTAAGTCGATCAGTACCGTCACTTTTGAAGTAAAGCCCGAGATGCTAGGACCCGCGCCACGTAAAGTTACAGGGTGTCCGGTCGACAACACTTCGGATTGAGAAAATTTGGTGCGGTCGGACGGACTCGAACCGTCACACCTTTCGGCATACGCCCCTCAAACGTACGTGTCTACCAATTCCACCACGACCGCATCTTCAGAGGGTTAATGATCTAATAGACTAAGGTATTTCTATTATTTTAGGTGGAGTGTCAACTCGGAATTAATCACGCTGCGGTGCAGTACTAACCCTCTCTTATTTGTATTATTCAGGTCGTTATCTGAAGATTCGCGCGTCGCAGGATGCGACATGAGCGCGGAAAAACAGGACGTTTGCGCTTCATATAACGACCTGAATAATACAAATAAGAGAGGGTTAGTACTCGAGTCTTAAACCGAAGTAATAGGATGGACCCGAAATAGAGAAGTCTGGACTTGTGCCTTGGAGTATTTTCATCTCGGCGACGAGATAACTTCGGATGATCTGATGGTTTGAGAACATCTCCCCTGCAGCCAATGGCTCCAAAAAATTGAGAAAAAAATAGGCACCAAAAAAAGGTCCAGAAAGCAATGTTCTATTACTTGCACCATTAACGAACGAGTAACTCAAATATTCAAAATCATATCCAGCAACAGGGACAAGGATTTGCTCATGAAAAAGCCTAGCCTGATATTGAACCTGGCCGCCCACCTCCCACACGTCAAAGGGCTTTCGAGTTAATTGAGAGGAGGAATCCACTGGATAAATCCCCAGATTAGGACCAAAGCTCACTACGCCAGCTACCTGAGTCCAGGGTGGTGAAAATTGAAAAGAAAGAGAAACTCCTTTTGAATATTCGGCCGGATTTGCGGCCAATGGATCCAGAGCGCTTTTTCCAAGAGCGCGCAGGGTACTCGTGAGTTCAAACGCCCACACAGGTCTAAAATAGGTGTACACGGGTTCTCTCAGGTCACGATCTGGGAATTCCAAAGCGGCTTCTGCAACGCGCGCTGCATTATCCGAATCATCTCCCCAGGCGGCGGGATTGAGGATCATAAAGGAGATCACAAAACTGACCATTAAAGGCGCGAATCGACAAATGAGCCCTGCTCCGTCAAGCAAGTTAGTCATTCTTCTATTGTCGCATACCGAAAAACACGAGCAAGCCTATTCGCCTAAGTAGGCCTTACGAACAGCATCGGAGGCAAGTAACTCCCGAGCAGGACCGCGCATGGAGATTTTACCCGTTTCTAGAACTATTCCGTAATGAGCCACTTGAAGAGCCTGAAGGGCATTTTGTTCAACGAGTAAGACGGTTTTGCCCTGTTTGTTAATCTTCTGGATAATTTCAAAGATCTTTTCGATGACTTGAGGCGCGAGGCCCAGGCTGGGCTCGTCTAAAAGCAACAAGTCAGGATGGCTCATCAGCGATCGAGCAATGGCGAGCATCTGCTGCTCACCTCCCGAAAGAGTGCCAGCGTTTTGACTACGCCGTTCTTTAAGGCGTGGAAACAGTTCAAAAGAAAACTCTAGATCATCTTCGAGAGTCGAAGGGTCGGGCGCTGCCCAGGCACCGAGGTCCAAGTTTTCTTCTACGCTTAAATTGAGAAAAATGCCGCGGCCTTCAGGAGACTGGGACAATCGTTTTCTAACGATCTCATGAGCTGGCATCCCAGTAATATCTTCTTCTCGGTAAAAGATTTTTCCTTGGCTCGTTTTAACGATTCCTGAAATTGCCCGAAGCGTAGTAGATTTTCCGGCTCCATTGGCGCCAATGAGAGTAACAATTTCGCCTGTATTCACAGAAAACGAGACGTCTTGAATCGCGTGAATTGCGCCATAATGAACCGATACTCCCTCAAATCGAAGAACTTCTTTTGTGTCAGTCAGCTTACTCATGGGTGGCAGCCTTTCCTAAGTAGGCTTCGATGACTTTCGGATTTTTTTGAATCTCAGACGGAGTCCCTTCAGCGATTTTGACTCCGTAATCTAAAACCAAAATGTGCTCACAAATTCCCATCACGAGTTTCATATCGTGCTCAATGAGCAAGATAGTCATTCCAAACTGATCACGGATTTTGCGGATCGTCTGCATTAAATCCGTGGTCTCATTGGCGTTCATTCCGGCAGCAGGCTCATCTAAGAGCAAGAGCTTCGCGCCAGTCGCCATGGCTCTTGCAATTTCAAGTCGCCGTTGATCCCCATAGGGAAGATTTCTCGCAAGTTCATTTCTTCGAGTTTTCAAATGAAAGATATCTAAGAGATCCAAGCACCGCTTCTCTTTATCAATTTCGCCTTCGACTGTTGCCCGTGTCCTGAAGACAGACGAAATAAGCCCAAAGCGTTTGGATTGTGGATGGTGATCCATTGCGATGAGCACGTTATCGAAAACAGAGAGATCTTTAAAAAGTCTAATATTTTGAAAAGTGCGAGCCAACCCATAAGTTGTAATTTCAAAAGGTTTTTTTCCCACGATCGGGAGCCCAAAGGCGTACACGGACCCTGCCGTAGGAAGGTAAACTCCGGTGAGCATATTAAAAACAGTCGTTTTACCAGCTCCGTTGGGCCCAATCAGGCCATAAATGGAGCCTCTGGGAATAGCAATATCCAAACTCGAAACTGCTTTTAAGCCACCAAACTGCATCGTTAAACATCGCGCTTCAAGAGCAATCGAGGTGTTCACGCGCTCTCCTTGCCAAGAATTTTCTTTCGCCAAAAGGGTGAAAGAAAATCAGTATATTCTCGCGTGCCAAAAAGGCCGTTAGGCCGCGTCAGCATAAGTACGATCAGTAAAAAGGAATAAATCACCATTCGAAGATCGACCTTTGTGATTTCTTGAAGAGGCCTCAGAGCCTCAGGTAAAACAGTCAAAATAATAGCCGCACAAATAGAACCAGTGATGCTTCCCATTCCGCCAAGCACCACCATGATGATAATTTCAAAACTTTTATTAAAATCGAAAGTTTGAGGGTTAAGATACTGAATCCGATGCGCAAATAATCCACCAGCGACTCCGGCAAAAAATGCTCCTGTTACAAATGCTCGGACTTTAGCATAGGTCGTATTGACACCCATGGCTTCAGCTGCAATTTCGTCTTCCCGCACAGCAAGAAATGTACGCCCATGAGCCGAGTTAATTAACCTCCAGGTCAAAAATACTGTGAGCCAAGCAAAACTGAAAACCCAACCAAATTTCGATAACGGGGGAATCTGGGGCATTCCGCGCGCACCGCCTACGGCATCAATGTTGAGCAATAGTACTCGAATGATTTCGCCAAATCCCAGCGTGACGATCGCTAAATAGTCGCCCTTGAGACGGAGAGACGGCAAACCTACTACATATCCTGCCAAACCAGCTACGATGCCACCTGTAGCCAAGGCGCCTAGAAAACAAAAAATTGCTAAAAAGGACCAAGGTAGAAGATCTAGGTGAGGAGACTGGATCGTGGCAAATAGCTCAGGAAAGCTGACTTGAAGTGAAGTAGTGATGTAGGCTGCTGTGTAGCCACCCACTGACATAAATCCGGCGTGACCCATGGAGAACTGGCCAGTAAACCCATTTAGTAAATTGAGGCTTACCGCCAGCGCGATATTAATCCCCGCAAACGCGATAATAGTCAGAAAATAATCATCGAGTTGCGCAACAAAGAAAAACTGAAAAATCCAAACCGCGGCGAGAGCGGCAAGCCAAATCCAAAGTGTTTTCAGGCCGAATTGCTGTCCTTGGTGGGTCAGGGGATGTTTAAGTTCAAGGTTTTGGCTGCCCATTTAAACTTTTTCCGTCCGTTTCACTCCAAAAATTCCGGTGGGTTTAAATAGAAGTATCAAAATGAGTACTGCAAAGGCGAGTGCATCTCTAAAGGTGGGTGCGAGATAGCCGCCAATCATTTCTTCGGCAAGTCCCAAGGTTAGGGCTCCCACTACGGCCCCAGTAACGTTTCCTACTCCGCCTAAAACAGCGGCCACAAAGGCCTTAAGTCCAGGGAGTACGCCCATTAATGGGTCGATGCGATTGTATTTTAAGCTCACCAATACGCCAGCCGCGCCAGCCAGCGCCGAGCCCAACATAAAGGTATACGAAATGACACGATTAGTGGGAATCCCCATTAAGCTTGCAAGGTCATGGCTAAAACTCACGGCTCTCATTCCTCGTCCCAGGCGGGTTTTAAATATAATATATTGAAGGATCGCCATGAGAGTAATCGAAATAACAAATACGATAATTTGAAGGGGATCCAATGTCACAGCACCCATCTGCCAAACTGCACCTGCACTATAGATCTGCGGAAAATGTTTTGGATCAGCTCCGAAAATCACCTGTCCCGAGAACTCTAAAAATAGTGAAACGCCCACAGCAGTAATGAGAACGTTGATTCTCGGGGATTTTCTTAAAGGTCGGTAAGCGAATTTTTCAATAATAAAACCCATCGCAGCGCAGGCTGCCATGGACCAAAGCAAGGTAATGAGAAGTGCACCCAGAGAGGGATTGGCTTCTAAATGTGCCCATCTTGCGCCGTAATACGCAAAAAAGGCTCCCAGCATATAGACATCACCATGAGCGAAGTTAATGAGCTGAAGCACTCCAAAGACCATGGTGTATCCAAGCGCGATCAGCGCGTAGATACTTCCTAGCGAAAGCCCATTGATCAAATGCTGGGTAAATTCGACCATTATTAGGGATTAATCGTCATTTGATATTTAAATTCACCATTGTCGATTTTCAAAACAACAGCTGATTTTACCGCGTTGCGATTTTGATCAATCGTAATTTTGCCCGTGACGCCTTGAAAATCTTTTGTTTCAGCCAAGGCATCCCGAATATCAGATGAGGAAAATGATTTACTGCGCTTCATTCCATCGACTAAAACCATCGCGGCGTCATAACCCATTGCTGCTAATCCGTCCGGCGTGCCTCCACCATAGCTGTCTTTATAGTTGGCGATAAACTGCTGGACATGTGGATCTTTATTTTCAGAAGAATAGTGATTTGAAAAATAGGAATTATCGATCGCGCTGCCGCCAATTTCCTTTAATTTTGGAGAATCCCAACCATCGCCGCCTAAGAGTGGGACTTTAATCCCTAACTCCCTAGCCTGACGGGCAATGAGCCCCACATCGTTGTAATATCCAGGCACAAAAATGACTTCCGGATTTTTCTGGCGAATTGCGGTGAGCTGAGACTTAAAATCCATATCGCCTTTGGAGTAACTTTGATCAATGACGATACTGCCGCCCATGGTTTTATAGGTCTTCGAAAAGTAGTCCGCTAGGCCGACGCTATAGTCACTTTTTACGTCGCGCAAAACGGCCGCAGTTTTCGCTTTGAGGTGTTCTGCGGCAAATTTCGCCATGACAGTGCCTTGAAACGGATCGATGAAACAAACCCGAAAAATGTAATTCCCTAACTGGGTCACTTTGGGGTTGGTCGACGAAGGAGTTACCATTGGAATCTTATTACTCTGGGCAACTGGCGCCATCGCAATACTGTTAGAACTCGCTACTTCGCCTAATATCGCGATCACTTTATCTTGCGTTACAAGCTTTGTAACCGCCATTGCCGCTTGATCCGGCTTACCCTGGTCATCCAGAGAAATGAGTTTAAATTTCTTTCCTTTGACTCCGCCAGCAGAGTTGACTTGGTTAAGAGCCAGTAGGATTCCGTTATGAGTGGAAGTTCCAAATGTTGCTTCAGCTCCAGTCATCGATCCCACTTCACCTATAGAAAGTGTCTCGGAGTCAGTATTGGATGAGTTATTCGCGCTCTGAGCATCCGGTCCTGATTTTTTGCATCCTGCCAACATAACAATAAACATTAGGCCGATGAAAATGCGTTTATGATTTGCAAATTTTCTATTCATTTTTTGTCTCCTTGACCCAACGAACCCTCACAAGTAATATCAAAGCGTGAAGCCAAGTCAACGAAAGCCTTTAGATTTCCCCTACGCGTTACGAAGTTTTCTTGGGTATCTTGAGGGCACAGAAAAGTCGGCTCATACGATTAAAAACTACCGTTTGGACCTCTTGTCCTTTGAAAATTTTTTGTCCCACGGACGAACTCGTAAATTTCGACTGACGGCATTGACGGTGAGTGATTTAGCTCGGTTTGACGAGTTTCTTAAAACCGAAAAACTTAAGACCAATACCAGACGCAGAAAGCTGATTACGGTCAAACGGTTTCTGACCTACCTTGCAGAGCGAAAAAAAGTGCCAGTAGAGCTTTTAAGAAAACTTGTAACTCCCAGCAAGATTGAGCGATTTCCAAAGATAGTTTCGTATTCTGATCTACTAGGAGCAGTTCGACGTTTACCTAGAGAGGACGCGATTTCAGAACGTAATAGGGTATTGCTCTGGGCAATGATCGAAACGGGGTGTTTAGTGAGTGAAGTTGCTCAGCTTAAATTTGAAGGATGGACTCAGGCCGGAATTCGATTTGAAGGAAAATCCCCGAGATTGGTCGCTATCTCCCCTGAGCTTTACCAGGCTGGGCTTGAATTAAAGAGAAAACATGCCCATCGGAGACCTTGGATATTTCCTGGTCAAAATAGGTTTACTGAATTAAGCGGCCCCATTTCACCCAGGGGGATCGAAATGATGGTGAGACATTATCGACCTCAATTGGGAGCCGGTCCATTAACTCCACGGACGATCAGGCATTCAGTGACGCGTGAGTGGTTTCAGATGAATCTGAGCCGACTTGAAATCAAACGGCGGTTGGGGTTAAAGTCAGAGTATGCTTTTCGGGCTCATGGAATTAAATCCAGGACCTAAACCACATCCAGCGCAGGTATTCCGTCCAAGGGATTTTAAATCCCGAGAGGATAGGAAAAAAATAAATAAACATGATTCCAGAAGCCGCTAAAAACATCCAACGCGCCCATTTGAGGTGAAAAAGAGGGCCTTTTTCACCCCATTCAAAGGCCTGAGCTAAGGCTAAACTCAAAATCATTCCAGCAGGGTAATAGTAGTAATAAAATGAAACCTTTCTTGGAATTACAGCCCAACTTCCATAAAAGAGTGCATAAAAAAAGAGGATCACAAAAGATGCGCGGTCGCGGGACTTAACCCATTGCCAAAAACAAAGAGCAACGGCCAAGAGTCCGCTCCACATAATTAATGGGTTTCCAAGTAGTATGACCCCGCGAACAAACTCGCTCGACTGGCCCTCTCGATCAAATGCGTACCAGATCGGACGGGTCATCAGTGGCCAATCCCACCACTGACTCATATAAGGATGTTTGTTGACGACCCGCAACTGTCCAGCCCACATTTCTTTTTGCATGAGGAATAAGTCCCAAAGGCTTCGAAGTTCACCCAGTGGAGTACGTAAAAAGAAAAGTGGAATAAAAGTCAGAAAATAAATCGATATTGGAGCAACAACAAGCCACAGTAGGCCCTCCCGAAGCGGCATTTGGGAGAACATTTTGAGATCGATCCAAATGCCTAAGTCGTAGGGGTTGAGAGTCTTATTAGAATGCTTTTTACCCCGCGCTCTATATTCTTTAAATCTCGGGTAAATCTTAATCAATATGAAAAGGCCCAATATCGCTAACCAGCAAATGATTCCAAACCACTTACATGCGGATGCAAGTCCAAGGCTAACGCCCATTAAAATAAATGCGTACCTGAGATGTTTTCGTTCGATAGGGGTCCGCCAAGCGATCGAAAATCCGAGCATGGCTGTTGCGAGAAAAAAAAAACATAAATGTATCAAGCATCGCAATTCGCGCTTGTACATAAAGGAGGTGGTTACAGAGCGTAAGGAGGGTTACCCAAAGAGCAGTGTCCAGCCTTCGAAATAAACTCAGTCCGATCAAAAACATCACGACTAATGTCAGAGAACCAAAAAGCGTGCTCATTACGCGCCAGCCCATTGGGTTGTCTCCGAATAGCGCAATTCCAGGCGTAATCAGAAGCTTTCCGAGTGGAGGATGTTCCCAATTTCGCATCTCTTTATGTTCTAAAAACTGTTTAGCTGCAGGGATATAATGAAATTCATCGAAGTTAAGCTTGAGAGGTGAACCAATATTTAAAAGAAACAGAATTTCTGCTCCTAAAAAAATACCCAAGCAAAATTTAACTAATTTATTATGAGGGGGCACTCTTTCAAGCTAAGGCTCAAGGCGCGCATGGTCAAGCGAAGTCTTTCGCAAAGTTACCCTTAAAGTTACGGTGACAAAAAAGAGAGCATTGGTTAAAACCACGCGGCAAATCAATCGATCGAAGGAACATGACATGACTGAAAATACAATTGGACGAAATGAGCCCTGCCCATGCGGAAGCAAAAAGAAGTACAAACGCTGTTGTGGGGTAGATGCAGCACCTAAACTCAACGCTGCTAAATCCGCCCCATTAACTGCTGAGAGCGTAGCGAAAGAGGCTGGGATGGATCCATCCCAGCTGGATATGGCTTGGATGGCCCAGATGGGACAGATGTTTCAGCGGCTGCCCCGGGGTCAGATGCAGAAATTACAATCGCTTGTACAAAGAGCTATGAGTGGACGTGACGTAGCTCAAGAGATGGAAGAATTTCAACACACTTTACCTTTAGACCTTCAACAGATGCTTGCACAATCGCCGCTCATGGCCAATCAAGGCAAGAGTTCTACCCCTTCTGTTTCACCAAGCGAAGTACAAATGACGGAAGCTGAAGCCAGAAAGATCGTAGAAGCTGCGGCCGCTGAGGGAAAGATTACATCTGAACAGGCAGGCGAGCTTCTCAAAGAAGGTGCGCACGAAAAGGGCGGAATTTCTAAACTCTGGCGAGGATTGACCGGAAAATCCACCCTGAGACTGTAGAAACGATAGCCGTAGCGCGCTTGCCATAGCGACGTTATTCGGAGCTCAGTGTGGGACGTCCATTAGACGAGGCGCACAAGCGGGGCAGGCACTCGACACGAAACGTCTTCGTCTTTTCGAACGCTCTCTTTACTCCCTCAGGCTATAATTTCGGATATCCTCATCCTCAGTTAGAGTCATTCTATCTCCATGCGGCGCGTTACTTTACCCCGCCGAACTCAAACTGCCACCAGGTGGGGGCGCGAAAGTATCGACTCCATTTTGCCTTTTTGTTTAAAAACAAAGAGTTAGAAGCAGAAACGAAAGTAAGACCCAGTTCTAGTTTCTGGAATGCCGCTTGCTTTGTTGCCAAGCGAAATGAGTTCTAACCAAAAAAGGGGGGCTGTATGAAACCATTATTCGCTTTTATCTTTGCCGTAGTTACCGTGTGCAGTCTCAGTGCCTGTAAATCAAATCCTTTAGAGGATTTCGTCAGCCGTAATGTTGAAATCGAATCTACAAAAGGCGGCGAGCTTGTGGGGCATTTGAATTTTACGCACACGCAATATTATAACGCTGTAAGACGAGTCTGTGACCGCGCACTTTGCGGCTATGATAATGAGTGGCAATGCCATTACGATCGCGTTTGTTACACCGTAGACCATGGCGTGGTCTGTCGAGGAAGTTCAAATACCTGTAAACAGACCCCCGGATCTGTGATTCATCATTGTGAAAATGTCCGTGAGTGCGGATATGTCGCCGTTCCCCGTTACTGTGACGTCAATTGCCATAATGAGAACTATATTGATAGCAATACGACCACGCAGACGTCTCCTGTTCGCGTTCAAGTACGTGAAAGAGCGGGTGCGCGTGTGGATTTAGGTACGATCAAGGGTCTTTGGCTCGGCGTAAAGACTAACAGTCGTTTCTTACGCGCGATGGATGATCCAAGCCTGAGGCCTGAGGATTATTCAGATCTCTTTAACCAATTAAATAAGACTGACAAAACAATCATGGTTTTGAGCGCCAAGGGATACCGCCTTGTCTCCGGTCAGTCGTTCTTGAAACTCCCTGCAGTTTTCAAGGGCGGCGACCCGGCGACTGTTGAGCTAGTGGTTGAAGCCACCGGAACCAACAAGGAGGTGACCTCTGTCCTGGGCACTACGGAGGACTTCCCCGCGCTCGAATCGTCCTCGGGTCCAAACTAGCCTCTGGCCCGTCAGGATATGGACCGGGGATACTTTCCGAGAGGGGAGTATCCCCGGTTTTTTTTCGTCGTAGAATCTCATTATAAGTTTCGAGTATAATTGTTGGGTGGATCAGTTTCACTCTCTTTTGCTTTCGCTTCAGTTTAAATTGAGAAATCGCTTTTTGGGGCGCATGCCCTTGAGGCGCGGCTCACCAAAATTGTCCTCACGCTCGCAGGATCGAGCACTTTACGCGGCCTTGCTCCAAAGCATTTTTCGGGAACCCACTCAGCAGTTTGAATGGATCTGGGACATCGGCTGTCGCAATTGGAGTTATGTTGAAAGTCTGACTGAGACCTTTCCAAATGCGAAATTAATAGGTGTCGAACTCGATGGAAATCGTAGGTATTGGAACCTCTATCGCAGGCGTGATGTAGCTCAGGCCTACGCACAAAAGATTCGAAAGACGAAGCGATGGGCCGAGTGTCATTTTTCGGATTTTAGAGCCATGAGAGTGGGGGAGTGGAGCGGAAAAACAAATCTCTTCTGTTTTTTCTTTCCATTTGTTTCAATTAGGCCTTGTTTGAAATGGGGCCTACCCAAAGAATACGCAGATTTTTCTGAACTTTTGTCTCACGCCAAAATGCTGTCCCCAAATTTAGTAAATATAATCAGCTTTCACCAAGGGCCTTGGGAAGCCGAACTCGCGCGAAAGGCTTACACGCAGCAGAGAATGAAAATTCGAGAAATAATATTAGATCAAAAAAGTCTCAACGGCCTATGGGTCTACCCGTTCGCGATTCACGGTATTTCAGCGACTTCAACTTTTTAAGTCCTAGTCACCAATGTAGGTAGCGGGTCCGCCCGGTCCAACAACAATATATCCTTGATAAGGATAAGCATTACCCACGTTTTGCCAAACAAACATGTCATGAACAACTTCACCGTAGGTCGCTTCAACCGTCGCTGGATTAGTAATGTCAGTGGTCTGTGCAATAAATCCCGCTAGAGTATCCCACGAACGAACGTAAACACGAATCCGAGCCGTAATATCAAACGCAGAATCGCGACACGAAAAAGTCCACGGCTGCCCATACGCGGTAGGTTTCGCAGCTGGATTGAGCGGGGTATAATAGTTAGCCAAAAACAAGTTAGTTCCTTTTTCTAATTTAAGGGGCGCTCCTACCTTCCACTCAGAATTTATACCGACGCCACTCGTATCAAAAAAATAATCAGTTTTGGGAAAGCCGCCCACCGTTACTGGGCCCTTTGACAATGGATTAGCTGGATCATGTGCACCTGGACCATCAAAACAAGCGCCAGGTGATCCGCCCCAGTCCGCGAAACTGACTACCGTATTTATCGGTGCCGCACATCCGCCCACCCCTGCATTGCTGTATCTTGTAGTTAACTGATACTTTCCGGAACAACAATTGGCTGCAATGCGGTCCTTTGTATGATCCCATTCGCAGTGAAGCGTATTATCCGCATTTGCCGAAATAGTTGGCACCAAGTTGGGAGCGGGCACGGGTGTTTGAACTACAGGACCAAGAATTGCGTCAGTGGTACTATCTCTACAAATCGTCACCGTCCCTGGCCCATCACCGCCTACGTCGAGCGCATAGTAATACCCCGCGGATTCTACGTATTCGCACATCGTCGGTGGAGCATTAAAGTTGAGAGAATAGCCGCCAAAAAAAAGATCGAGCTCCGCAACGTCCAAGATGCAAAGTATATCGCGGTTTGCAACCAAGGGTTCTGTTTGAGAAACTCTGCAGGTCGATGGCGTAAACGTACTTTGCTCGTGCATGTAATAACTCACGTTAGCACTTGGCATTATTGCCTCGACGTAAAATCCGGAATTGCTGACCGTCCCCACTGGGGATGCTGGGCCTCCAGTTACGGGCTTTAGCGTCGATAAGTCGAGTTCCTTTTCGCAAGCTGAATTTAGTATGGCTAAGCTCAGTAAAATAACCGATTGTCGAAATAATGGACCCAATAGACTTTTCGAAAATCCCATACCCACACCCCATCTCCATAGAAAACGAATTGTAACGATTGACTATTCGTCAAATAATCAACGAAAGTTGAATTTAATCTGTGTTTTTGCTGCTTTTATGCGTAGCAATAACAGGGGAGCTTAAAGCCAATGCTTGTAATGTCATGAAATAATTGAATTTTTTAAATTCATTTCCCAAATCGTCAGTCAGCTAACGAGCAACTTAATATTAAAAAGCCCATCCAAAACTAAGGTCTACTTGCGGAAAGACGCCGGCAAATGATGGAGTTGTGGTTGTTTTCGTTGAAACGCTCCCATCCATCTTCGTCGTAAATTTCGATGGCGTACTGTAATAGGTGGCTCCAAAACCGAAATTAAAATTAATTCCGCCACTCCACATAAATTGGTATCCGATCAAAATTCCCGGAGCAAAAGAAAGTTGGCTCGCTGAAAATCTTACGGATGTTACGACCTCCGTAATTGAAACTGGAACAAGCGAAAACGATGGCGCCGCGTACCAACCGCCCATAAAAGCGTCGCCTGAAAAAAAATAATTTAATCGAGCTCCAAAGGTCCAGGCTGAAATCTGAACGGTGTTGTTTGTGAGTTCTGTAGAACCCTGCAGGATTCCAATGGATGGACCCAGAGTAAATGCATCTGAAACGACAAAATCTGCGTCTACATTAAAGACGCCCATAAAAAGCGTGATGGGATTGATACGGATATTTGTACGATAGGGAGACCCACCAGCGTCAGTCACGGCATGAGCTAAGGAAGTCAGAAAAAGTAAAAGAGCCGAAAACGCTAAAATTGATTTTAAAGCGCGATTATTAATCACTTTTTAAGTGCCCCGATCTGGTTAACATAATATTTCTTATCAGACGTCAACATTAAACCAATAACTCGTTCCATTATATATAAAGTCCAAGCCCCTGTGCAATCTTCACCCACCGATGGTCATGGCCCACTAATCTTGCAGGACCCATTAGATCGCTGACCGGCGCCCTTTTAATCTTTCCTTCACGATAGACTGCAGCCTGGCCCCAAGCTTTTTCAAGAACCATGCGGCCCACTTCAACTCCCATTGCAACGGTGAGAAACCGATCTGTGCTAGTGGGATGGGTCGATCTCTGAAGATGTCCAAGGACAACATGCCGAGATTCCCATTTCAGTTCTTTTTCGATCCACCTGGCGAGTTCCTGCGCGACTCCGCCCAACCTTTCAGGCTCCGGGCTTCCTTTCACTGTAAACTGAACTGAGGCCTTTTCGCCTTCGCCCGCGGCTCCTTCGGCTGCAACTATCATAAGCCCGCGTTGGCCGCGGTCTTGCCGGCTCTTAATATATTGAAACAACTCACTTCGACAAAACGGCCTTTCCGGAATTAAAATGACGTCCGCATAAGACGCTAATCCTCCGCCCAGTGCGATCCATCCGGCCGTTCTACCCATAGTCTCGACGACAATTACCCGGCGGTGAGCCATTGCAGTCCAACGAAGTGCATCTACCGCTTCAGCGACTACGGAGCACGCGGTATCAAATCCAAAAGTGACTTCAGTCCCTGATAAGTCGTTATCGATTGTTTTCGGAACCCCTATCATTTTAATATCTTTTTCAAATGCTTTTAGACCAGCGAACGTTCCATCGCCACCCGCTACGATCAACCCATCCAAACCAAGATTTTTAAATTTTTTTAAGAACTCATCTTCTCGCCCCGCCGTCCCGCAGCGATTCGAAGTGCCCAGTAACGTGCCCGCATTAGAATGAATGCCTTCGATTTCTTGAAGTGTGAGTGGTTTAACTCGACCTCCGAAAATCCCTTCAAAACCATCACAAATGCCAAGGATTTCACAGCCTGCGCCCAACAACGTTCGAGAACTGGATTCAAGAATCCCATTCAGTCCGGGAGCGTCTCCACCCCCCGTTAAAAGCCCAATTCTCATTTAGAACTCAAATCCGTCGATCATTCCATGCGAGCGAATACGACGAGGCGGCTGCCGCAATCCAAAAGTGAGGATATTTCCACAATTAGAAATAAAATAAACACGGCGATTGACTGGATCGTACGCAGGTGACCCTGCAAAGCCCGAGTTCCATCCAACATTATAGCGATAGAGCCCTCGCCCTGTTTCACGATCAATGACATAAAGGTACTGAAAGCTTGAGCCTACTATCACGTATCTATCAGTTAAAACGAGTTGGGTTGGCGTACCGTGATCCAATTCAAATTTCCAAAGCACCTTTGCATTATTTTTTTGTAGCGCATAGATTGCGCCTTCAGAGGATGGAAAATAAATTCGATTAGAATCCAGAACAACTTCTTTACTTCCTCCTGCATCAAATCTCCACAGCACTTCGCCACCCGCTCTTTTCAGAGCGTATAAAGAGCCATCGTAGGATGGAACGTAGATGATTCCGTTTTCCAGAACAGGCTTCGCGTCCACATCGGTAAATTTAGATCCCTGATGCAGCTTACGTTCCCACTTGAGTTGACCGTCCGAAGCGTTAAGCGAAACAAGAAATCCATCACTTAAACCAACGATAACATCGTTTCCGTCAATCAAGGGCGTCGATGCGCCGTAGATAGTCGACATGGGCGCAGTTCTGCGGCGGTAATGCCAAAGCCATTTTCCGCTTGCAGCATCAAAGCCATAGACTACATCGTCACTTGTGGTGACAAAAACCCGGCCCTCTGCAAGGGCGGGTTTTGAAATGACAGGGTTTCGAATTTCATAGCGCCAGTTTACTCGCCCTGTTTCGATATTCACAGAGTAGAGAAATCCATCCCCCGCGCCGAAATAAACCGAGCCATGATCCACCGTGAGTTCGCTCACTACTCCGCCTCGAAGCGGCAACACCCAACGTTGCTGATTAAAATGAGGATAGATCGAGACTAATCCTAGATCTCGGGTTCCAAAAATAAGGGTATTTTCGACAAGAACTGGATTAGAATATTCGGTACTTCGTAGTTCTCCTAAACCTGAATCATGAGTCGGCAGTACACCTTTTCTGATTAAAATTTTTGAATCGGGATATAAATCCGAATGAATATTACGGCCGGCGCAACCGCCCGTAAAACAAGCACCCAGTAGCCCTAAATAAAAAACACCGACCACTCCCCTGCTATTCAAGCTGGGATTTAAAAAGTTCAGCTTTTTTCGCATAGTCTGTCCCAGGTAGCTGCGTAACAATAGTGTCATAAGTCGTTTTTGCGTTTGAGTAATCCTTGAGTGATTCGCGGCATCTCGCTATAGCCAAAAGCAAATCTCCTTTTACCGTGAGCTCCCCTTGGTTCAGCGCATTTTCAAATGAACCAATGGCTTGAGTTGGTTTTCCCGAAGCTTCGTAGGCATAACCCAATGAAGAAAATGCTAAAGACCGATCAAAAAGCGACTTCGCTGAGTGAGAAGCTTTTTCAAACCAAGAAATCGCCTTGGCTGGTTCGCCGTGAGAGAAATACAAATCGCCCAACGCAAGCGTCGCCTCATGACCGCTCAGTGTGCCCGGATACTCGTTGGCAACGGCCGTATATTTAGCCACGGCGCCCGGAAGCTTCGCGTCCACATCGAATTTTCTGTGAAGAACCGCGTTTAAGACTTCTTGTGGATCCACAGGCTTTTTCGCATCAGCCTGCTTTACCTTCGAATCCTTCGGTTTTTTCGCTTTCTCTTCAGGCTTTATAACCGGAATTTCTGCCGTGACCATGGCTTTGATTTCATCCGTATAGGTCTTTTGAGCTAAGTAATATGCGCCACGGGCTGCTTCGACACGAGAATCCTTTTTGCCAAGAAACATTGCTCCACCGGTCCCGATCACCAACAAAGTTCCTATGACTATGAGAAACCCCTTCGGGTTCTGAGCGATGGAGCTTAGAATATGAGTGATACCGGCCTTGAAATCCGCTCTACTATGAGAGCGTCCAGAAACGCCTGTGGGCGAAGTGAGTGTAGATGACATATAACGAAATGTTTAGAGGACTCTTCTGGGGTTGTCAAAAAGAAAGGTCAAGTTTAGGCTAATAAAATGGACTATATAGGCTACAAAATTCAACAATTAACGCGTGGCATCGAATTCCGAACCTTCCTGCTCGCCTTGGCCTGTGTTTTTGTTTCGACTTCAAGTAGCGCCCGTGAACTCAAAGGACGCT
>CAYJBA010000004.1:17887-21421 GCA_964367865.1 uncultured Bacteriovoracaceae bacterium
TGGAGTTCAGACGTGTGCTCTTCCGATCTAATGCGGAATTTGCGAACAACTATGCGTCCGGCGCTGTTCCCGCAATCAGTATCAAATACGGGATCACTCGCGAAATTGGAACTGAACTCATCGTTGGGATCAACACCGCTACTCCGACTAATTCCGTGACTGGGATTAAATTTTTTAAAAATATATTTTTTGAAACGAATCTAAATTTTTACAGCTTTCTAGGTGCTGGCTTACTTCGAGCTTCTAATCTCACTGGTGCCCAGTTTTTAGGTGGTTTTGGTTCTGAATTTTTTATTCCAGGAATCGAAAGCCTTGGTTTTTCTATGGATGTCGGTGGTGCTATGGATAAATTATCTGGGAGCTTTGCTCTAAAAACTCTAGGAGTAAGTTTCTTGAATGCGGGGATCCACTTTTATTTCTAATTTGCGCCCGTTTTTTCTATTGTTTTTGGCGGCGCTCGCCTTGTTGTTGAAAACTACCCCCACGTTTGCCTCCGATAAAGCCGATGAGTACGGCGCCACCCCCTTTACAGAGTATGGCGATTTTCAAGA
Source organism: uncultured Bacteriovoracaceae bacterium (assembly GCA_964367865.1). Lineage (GTDB taxonomy): Bacteria > Bdellovibrionota > UBA1018 > UBA1018 > UBA1018 > CAYJBA01. The sequence goes on from CAYJBA010000004.1 coordinate 18,439, forward strand.
CCAAGAGGACGAAGAGTCCGATACCCGATTTTTTCAATATGGGCGCTTTTTTGGGGTAAGCCTTGGCCTCGGATTTGAAGGTATAGACGGAAATCGTGGACGTTTGTGGCAGGGCGGATTTCCAGTTGTAGATTTTAAAGTACATTACTGGTTTGATTTTAGCTGGGCGTTAGACCTAGGCGTAACGTTTGCTTCTCATTTTTTTGAAACGAGTGCGGGGAACGGCGGACATACAGATGTCAGCCTGATTCGAGTAGGTGTAAATCTTAAATATTATTTTGATACAAAGAATGTCTCGGCTCCCATCAGTTTCGCTAATCCGTTTTTATCGATCGGGGGCGGCAATTATACTAAAAATCAAACTTCTTCATCCTCTGGCACTCCTGACTCCGAATCCGGACTCGGATTTAGCGGAGGTGGAGGACTTGAGTTTGCGATTCGGCCCAAAAAGTCCTATTTTCAAGTAGAAGGAAAAATGCATTTCATACAGTTCTTAGACACCAGCACAAATATTTATGCCGGCCCCCCCAATAACATTGATGATATGACTGGCCGATTTTATACCTTAACAGGAAGCATCTTATTTACCTGGTAGCAGATGCCCCCGGCCTCTTGCTCTTACCCGTTACAAAATGAAGTCGAATGGGGCTCCCCATAAAGCCCCAGCGATCGCGTAGGGCGTTGACTAAATGTCGCTTCAAACTAAAGTGAATCCGCTCTGGATCGTTTACATGGCAGACAAAGGTGGGCGGATGCCGCCCTGCTTGATGAGACATAAAAAATTTGGCGTTTTCCGGATTATGAACGGTGGCTTCGTTTCTGACCCACTCCGTAAACTCATGGGTTGGAATTTTTAAACGACGCTGATGTAAAATTTCTTCGATCAAATCTCCAAGCGACTCAAATCCGGTTCCTTCTTTGGCACTTACAAATACAATAGGCGCAAATTTCAAAAATGCCATCTGGCCCCTTAAGCGCTCCGCCGCCTCTTCCTTGCTAAACTTGCTTCTGTCCCTTTGCGTATCCCATTTGTTGATAGCCAACACAACCGCATTACCGGCTTCTTCGATCAAGCCACCAATTTTTTCGTCCTGGTCAGTAATTCCGGTTTCACCATCGAGCAACAAAACCGCAATATCTGCGCGCTCTAATGCTTTTTTGGTTTGAACCACTGACAAGACCTCTATCCCCTGCTCGGTCTTGCTTTTTCGTCGAATGCCGGCTGTATCAATGAGTACCACGGGTTTTCCAGAAAGTTCCGCGATCGAGTCTACTGAATCTACCGTAGTGCCAGCAATCGGACTCGTAATCATACGCTTTTGCCCTAGGATCGCGTTAATAAACGTGCTCTTTCCCACGTTGGGTCGACCTACGATGGCAATTCGAGGCGGCTCTTTGCTACGATCTCTCTTTATTTCTGGTTCTGGTGTTTCTGGAGCTTGGGTAGTTTTCTCCAACAATTTTTCAATAATGAGTTCTTTTAAATCCTGAATGCCACGACCATGCTCGGCCGACAAAGTGATAAAGGAGTCAGCGCCTAATGCATAAAAATCTGATGCAAGCGACTCATGGACCTCATCGTCTACTTTATTGAGAGCATAGATAATGGGCTTTTTCTGTTCCATTCCACTCTGCTTGAGTTTTCTAAAAATTTCGCTGTCTTGAGGCGTTAATCCTGCCCGGCCATCCATGAGAAAAATTACTAAATTTGCCTCGCTCAATGCAATCTCTACCTGCTCCTCGATTTCAGCGGCAAAACGTTCTCCACCCACTCCCCCTGTGTCTACCAGAGTGAGAGCAAGCTGAGTTCCGCCTTCGTTCCAATTCACTTTCTCCTCGAGCCGATCGCGAGTAACACCGGGTTCATCATGAACTAGTGCGCGCCGGCGACCCAGTAGACGATTAAAAAGTGTGCTTTTACCCACGTTGGGCCGACCGATGATCACTAACTTGGAATTCAAAGATGAGGAGGATTGTTGATTTAAAGTACTCATATTGCCCGCGCCTTTTCTGTCATCACATAGCCGAGCTCTTTAAGACGTTCCGCATCTCGAGTCCAATCCTTAAGGACTTTAACCTGTAAGCCTAAAAAAATTTTCTCACCTAAAAAAGCTTCAATCTGTTGTCGCGCAGCTATGCCGATTTCTTTGATTTTAGCGCCTCCTTTTCCAACTACCATCCCCTTTTGCGAATCGCGCTCAACATAAATCACTGCTTCAATCCGAATGGGTTTAGTGTTTTCTTTAAACGTTTCGACTCTCACTGCACAAGAATAAGGAAGCTCTTCGCCCAAGAGTAAATAGAGCTGCTCTCTTATTTTTTCTGATACAAAAAAACGCACTGGACGATCAGATATCTGTTCCTTGTCAGGATAATAAATTGGCCCAACGGGTAAAAGCGCCCAGGTACAGTCTAAAAGAGTTTTTATCCCCTCACCGTCCAGCGCCGAAATCATGTGACTTGAATGGAGTTTAATACCCCTGACTTGCATCGCCCTTTCGAGTTCTGCCCTAAAGCGACTCAGCTTATCACGGTGTGCAGGCGAATTAATGCGATCTACTTTATTCATGATTAACACAACTCCGGATTTAGATTTTTCTAATAAATCTAATACCGGAACTTCGAACTCAGGTGCCGAAGCAGGATCGACTAAATACCAAATCACATTTGGTCCTTCTAAAGACTCGGCTGCGCGCTCGACCATGTATGCATTAATCCCCCCGGCTTTTGCACGATGAATTCCAGGCGTATCAGTAAATATCATTTGGCCCTGAGGTTCCGTCAAAAATCCTAAAATATTTTCACGAGTCGTCTGAGCTTTAGCAGTGACGATCGACAAGCTAGAACCTAAAAGGCGATTCAGGAGAGTCGATTTTCCTACGTTGGGTCGGCCTACGATCGAGACATATCCTGACTTAAACTCAGTCCGGGACGAGGGTTTGGATTCAGCCATTTTTATTCCACCACATTTTCAATCGCAGCT
>CAYJBA010000005.1:0-6609 GCA_964367865.1 uncultured Bacteriovoracaceae bacterium
ACACGACGCTCTTCCGATCTGAGCAACTTGAATATCGTGAGTGCCTCGGCAAATCGTTTTGGAAACTTCTTTTAGGGTTCCACTTCGCTCAAAATAAGCAGCCCAAACTTCAGCTACTCGCCTGAATCCGTTCGAACTGGCGTGGATATTAAACCTAAGCCACATGCCACGATTGCTCGCTGGATCGTTAAATTTAAACATCCAAGTTTCGTGGTAAGCGCCTGGAACTCGCAAGACCGTCGGCGCATCAGTCGCAAAACCCTGTGACACCTGCGAGACGAAATGATCGGTCACAAGGCATCTCCTGGCGGCAGGGACTTCTGTTCAGTGGATTCGCTGAGTGAAATCTCCGGCCCACGACCTAACTCGTAAGTTTTTTTCTCGAACTCGGGACCGTCGCCCAGCGTTGGATCTGAAATACGAGGAGCAAAGCCGATTTTAAAGAGGTTCCAAACCAAAGTTAAAGCAAAAAGAATTTCGACTCCGCAAATCATTCCGTACGCAAATACACTTTGATCGTTGAGGTAGAGATAACCCGATCCGATCAGGCCCACAGTTTTTCCAAGAAGGTGCGAAAGCGAATATCCCCGAGTGTAAGGAGATTCGGAGGAGAGAAAACATAAGGCAAAAAGTACGACAAAGTAAGAGCCACCAAAGATCATATAGATCTTGTTATTGGGGTCAGCGAGAACCTCGCCCATTTTTAAAAACCGTGGCCCTAGATTAAAGGTCCAAACCCAGGTGCTGGGAAAAAACCAAAGTCCCACTGACATCAAAAGGTAAATGACTCCCATGATTCTCATATTTCGGGCGAAAGCCCTCATCCTGAGAAGTTTTGGAGCTGGAATAGCAGCGGGAAGCATCATCCTACTATTTGTATCATTGGCCGAAGCAGGATGGTATCCCCTTCGCGCCCTTCGACCTTTTGAAGTTCGATAATTTTTCGTTCCGAGCCGCGTCTTCCGACCTGTACGATCCACTGGACGCCACTGACTAGGAGATCTCTAATGACCGTACCCGGGATCGTCCCTTGGCCGTGCAAAAGACAAAGAAGTTCAACACGCCGTAGCGCGTCCCTCGGCGAATGCGCATGGAGCGTCGCTAATGCTCCGCGATGGCCAGTGTTTAATAGCTGCAGCAGATCTAAAACCTCGCCTCCCCGGCACTCGCCTAAGATGATTCGATCAGGCCTCATGCGCAGCGATTGTTTTAAAAGCGTGCGAATCGAAACTTCGCCCAATCCGTCTGCGTTAGGGGGGCGGGATTCTAAATTTATAAAATGGGGGTGGTGAGGCCTCAGCTCAGATGTGTCCTCGAGCGCAAGAATCCGTTCATGGGAAGGGACCCTTTCGAGAAGATCATTTGCGAGAGTTGTTTTTCCACTCCCCGTTGCTCCGGAGATCAATACTGTATCTCCACGAATCACTGCGTCTCGAACCAGGGGGTAAAGGGGCGAGGAGCTCCAGCGATTATTGTTTTGAGCTGTAGGTTCTGTCGAAGGGAGTCTTCTCAGGGAGAGTAAAATTCCCAATCTCGAAAGAGGTGGAAAAGTCACATGTAGACGGTGACCTGATGCGAGTACGGCGTCGAGAAACGGATTTTTAGCGTCCCAACTTTTCCCAGCCGTCGAGATTTGGTGAAGAACCCAGAGACGAAAATCATCGGTGGCCCATTCAAATGTAAACGCCTCCATCCCGTTTCCGCGATCAAAAAAACAAGACCTGCCACCGTTGACGCAAATGTCAGTGACCTGTGGGTCAGTCATCAATGCCGAAAGCCACGGAGGGGTTATCATTGAAGCGCGTTCCACGGAAATTCGGGTGATTCTCTAAGGCGGCGCTCGTCTTCAGGAGAAATAAAATTGCGTGGAGGAGGTGCCGCCCCTTTAGGCGTGTGTCGTGCGAAACGCTCTAGCGGAGGACGCGGTGGATGAAGGGATGGAAGTAAAATAGCCACAAGTTCAGACCGCTCGTGGATATAATCCTCTGATCCAAATAATGTTCCAAGAATCGGAATATTGTAGAGGAGTGGTAAACCCCGGGCTGACTCGCGCGTTCCCTCTTGTAAAAGTCCTGAAAGAAAAAGGGGGGTTCCATAGCGCGCGTCGATCTGGGTTTTCATGCGATTGGCTTGAAGGCCAGGGGTTTTATTTTGCATCAAAGTCGTATCCAGGTGACTGACTTCAGTAGAAATTTCGAGGCGCACTTTTTCTGCAGTCGAATGAGAAATTTTAAGTTTGAGCATCAGTCCAAACGTCTTCCACGTCACATTTGAAAAATATTGCGTTTGAACATGAATCGGGAGTTCACCGCCCGAAAATAGTTCGGCTTCGCCTGGAGCTCGAACAACGAGCTCCGGACTTGAAAGCACTCGCCCATTTCCCTGGCCTTCTAATGCTTGAATCGCGAGATCCAGTCCCAGGCCGTCGGTAATAGTAGTTGGGGTCACGTGAAACGCGTTTTCAACGGTTGCAGGCCAGTTCACTCCTAAAGTGCGAAATTTGCTCTTTTTGATTTCAAGCAAAAAGACTTTAAAATGAACGGTCGGCGAACCATCTGGGAGAGTTTCGATCTCAGTACGAATGAGCGAATAAAGTGATCTCAATTTTTTTTCGATGGCTAGGGCTTGAGAAGGCCGCTCGACCGTACCAAGTACCCAAAGTTCTTCGGCCCGTTCAGTAATTTCGAAACGACCGGATAGAGATGAGGATTTAAGCCATTCGCTTATTTTTGATCGTCCCAGGGATCTTAGTGTTGAAGAGGGTTGGGTTTCATCAATGACGTCTTTAGGAAAACCCCTCACCAGTGCCGAGACTCGGACCCCCTCGGCTTCTGATTCTAAGATCCCTCTGAGAATCACTCCCATACCGGAAAAAACGACCTCGGTTTCAGTGAGATGGGTAAGCCCTTTTTTTAGGGCGGGGGAGAGGATATCGGGCTGTATTTTTTCGATCTGCACGCGCCTGACTTCGGTCGATCCGTCCTTTTTCCAGATCCAAAGATCGGTTATGCCTTCGGCGAGGGCTCGGATCACAAGGGGAGTTGATTTCCGATTTTCGAAACTTCGAGGCGATACCGCTCGAATGAGGGGGGCGCCAATAGTAAAACGCTGAAGTGCTGGAATATTAAGGACTCTTTGCTCACCCACACCCAAAAAAAGAGGAGGTTTTTCGATCGTTTCAGCGGGCAAAGGGGAGCGGGAGTCGGCCCAAGTATTGGTTGAGCCTAGTGTCGAAACACACAGAGTCAGCAAAAAACGTAAGTTAATCATGCAATTGAAGTGAGCAAAGGGTGGACCAAATCAGTTGACAATGGGTACCCGACGAGGCTAGATCCTTGAATCGGTTTAAATGATTAAAAAGGAAAGCAGTTATGCCCTCTAGAATGATGAAAACCAAGACCGCCCGCAAGATCCGCAAGGCTCGTAAAGGCAAGGCACGGAAGCGTCGTGAGCAAAACAAAGGGACGACCCCCAAGTTCTCGATCCACCTCGAAAACTAAACGGAACTCAGTTCCGAAACACTCAGGCAGTACTATCTTAAAAAAGGAAACTCGCATGGCGAATCACTATCTTTTTACGTCTGAATCCGTAACCGAAGGACATCCCGATAAAATGGCGGATCAAATCTCTGATTCTGTTCTCGACGCTATTTTAGCGCAGGACCCAAAAGGTCGCGTGGCTTGCGAAACGATGCTCACCACTGGCCTGATCGTGGTCGCTGGCGAGGTGACCACAAACGCACACATCGATTATGCGAACGTCGCTCGCGAAACCGTCAAAAAGATTGGCTACGATTCATCCGACAAAGGATTTGATTATAAAACCTGTGCCGTAGTGGTAACGGTTGGCCGCCAGTCGCCTGATATTTCTCAGGGTGTGACTGCAGGCCAAGGCATTCACAATCAAAAAGAACAAGGTGCGGGCGATCAGGGCCTCATGTTTGGTTATGCCGTTCGTGAGTCAGAGGAGCTCATGCCTCTTACGATAGATCTTGCAAACAAGATGGCGCTCAGACTCACAGAGTGCCGCAAGAGCGGAAAATTAAAATGGCTTCGTCCCGATGGCAAAACCCAGGTGACGGTTGAATACGAAAACGATATTCCAAAGCGTGTGGACGCGGTTGTCGTTAGCACTCAGCACGACGAAGCGGTGACTCATAAGCAGATTCAAGAAGCGATGATCGAAGAAGTGATCAAGCGTACGGTTCCTGCGAAATATCTCGATAATAAGACCAAGTTTTTCGTAAATCCGACTGGCCGTTTTGTAGTCGGTGGCCCGATGGGCGATTGTGGATTAACAGGTCGCAAAATCATCGTGGATACTTACGGCGGACACGGAGCCCATGGCGGCGGCGCTTTTTCTTGAAAAGATCCATCCAAAGTGGAGCGTTCGGCCTGTTACATGGGGCGATATGTTGCAAAGAACATCGTCGCAGCGGGACTCGCCGATCGTTGTCTCGTACAGTTGGCCTACGCAATTGGGGTGGCTGAACCTGTCAGTGTAATGGTCAATGCGTTCGGAACCGAAAAAGTTGAAATCAAAAAACTCGAAATGACCGCTCGCGAGATTTTTCACCTTCGCCCGGCCGGCATCATCGAGTCTTTGGATCTTTTAAGACCCATTTACGCAAAAACAGCGGCGTACGGTCACTTTGGTCGGTTGGATCCTGACTTTACTTGGGAAAAGACGGATCAAGTTTCTGCGCTTCGCAGTTTGAAATAAGACTTTCATCCTTTAAATTTCAGGGTAAATTACCGGGATGTCTTTTCTCTTCCTACTTGTGCGGTTTTACCCCGTTTGGGTATTTGCTCTGGGCATCGTCCTTGTTCAACTCGGGATGTTTTTTCGCCACCGTGCGAGTGTGATTCAATACTATTTTTGGATTCCACTGGGGATTTCTGTTGTAACCGTAATTCTTTGGATTGTTTATCGCGGGGACCTCCATTCGGATGAGTGGGTACGAGCATTTTTAAGGGATTTTTGGGAGTAGAGCGCTGAAAAATCAGGCAGCTGGCATCGGGTAGCTGTCGCGGGCAATGGTCACTGGATTACCAAAATGCCCGCTGCCAGGTATTTGACCCCATAATTCACCCCCCAAAAACCCCCATAAAAATCACGGTTTTACCGTCTCACTCTTAAACGAGTACTCAAATCGACCGAAAGAAATTTGATATGTCAGAAATTTTTTGACAGGGCGGCAAAACTTGCTTAGCATTTTATGTGTGTGGGGAGAGCAAATTTGAAGCAACCACAGCGACTCACTGATGAGTCACTGGCTTCAAAATAGCCTCCGGGAACGAATTAACTCAAGGAAGGGTACAAAGGGGGGAGCATTGATGCTCGCATTTCGGTCTCCATTAGTGGGTGAAAGCCCGGCAATTCAGCAGATTTTTCAAACCATCGAAAAGGTTTCTCAAACCGATTCGACGGTGCTCATAACCGGCGAAAGCGGTACGGGAAAAGAACTTGTGGCTCGAGCGATCCACGAGAACTCTCAACGTGCCAATAAGCCAATGATCATCGTCAATTGCGGTGCGATTCCTTCAGAGCTTCTTGAGGCCGAACTCTTCGGTCACGTTAAGGGCGCGTTTACCGGTGCTACTCAAAATCGACAAGGTCGATTTGAACTAGCTCATGGCGGAACGATCTTTTTGGACGAAGTGGGAGAAATTCCGCTTCATCTTCAAGTAAAACTCCTTCGCGTACTTCAGATGCGCCAGTTTGAATCGGTAGGATCTTCAAAGACCACTGAGGTCGATGTCAGGATCATTGCCGCGACAAACCGCGATCTCGAACAAGCGGCTCAGAAAAAGGAATTTAGAGAAGACCTCTACTACCGGCTCAATGTCATACCGGTTAAGATTCCGTCGCTTCGCGAGCGTATTAGCGATATCCCGATGCTGGTTAAGCATTTCGTTGATCAGTTTAACCAACTGACCGGGCATACCGTCGAAGCTCCTAGCGGACAGATTATGGATGCGCTGATGGCTTACGATTGGCCAGGAAATATCCGTGAGCTTGAAAATCTCATGGAAAGACTGGTGATTCTCAAAGGCCAAGGCACCGTTGATCTAGGTGATTTGCCTCACCGGATATTTCAAAAATACGCTGAAGGTCGTCCGCAAGGTGCAGGCGCCATGTCAGAGTGGGAATTTCCGCGGATGGTATTGCCTACGATCGGCCTTAATCTAAAATCGATCGTTGAAGCTTTTGAGAACCACTTGGTGGATCAGGCTTTGGCAAGAACCGGAAACAATAAAAACCGCGCAAGCGAACTTCTCAACATGAATCGTACGACTCTGGTTGAAAAGCTCCGTAAGCGTGGAATGATCACTCCGCTATCGGCAAAAGATACGGGGAGTGAGGGTTCTACAAGTTCAAATGGATCGTCTAACTCTGGGAATTCTGAGAGTTCGTCAGGCGATTCATCGGGCTCGAGTAGCGGCTCAAGCTCGGACGTTAAGATTAGCAACTAAACCATACTCCGTTTAGGCTAGAACTGGGCGCGATGGCGAAATCCATCGCGCCCGGAGTGGTTTAGGGGGTTCCCTAGCGATTTAATTTTACTAATATTGTGGTAATAGCGATTTACCGGTTATGTAAACAGAG
>CAYJBA010000005.1:6619-20958 GCA_964367865.1 uncultured Bacteriovoracaceae bacterium
GCCGCGCCCACGCCGCGTTTTAAATATAAAAAAAAAACCACACCCGTTTCCCCCCCCCCCGGGGGCCGGCCCCCCCCCCCCCCCCCCCCCCTTCGTGTTTTAGGGGGTTCCATCGCGATTTAATTTGACTCATAGTGTCTTAATCGCTATTTACCGGTTATGAAAACAGCATTCATTTCATTCGTTTTGCTATTGAGCGCCCTACCGGCTTTTGCTTCCCCGGAAGGAGTTTGTACTTTGGCCTCGGCACCTGAGAGTTCAGAGGTCATCGTCAATATTGAGATCGGCGAAAATGGCCAAAGAGTTCTTATTTTGAAAGAAGTCTTAGCCGGCGCTAGGACAAAGACTTCTTGGAACGTTCAAAAGAAATTAACTACAGATGAATCCGGACATCGGGTGAGAGTTCAATACTTATTGAGTCAAGTCCCGGACGCCCGAGTTGCGCTTACGGTCGATATGACGAAGAGGCTTGAATATAACGTTTATCCCTCAGTGCTCACGATCGATGAGGGCGAACACTCTCGAACTGAAATGCTTCTTTGCGGTTTTTTTTACCAGTTTCCTTAATTGCAGGCTTGGGGCAGCACGATTTAAATTTCAGAGTTGCTACTTTTTTTGACTCTCACCTGCGGCTTTAGACGCCTTCGCATCATCCTCTTCAGACTTTTTGATTGTCTGGCGAACCAGGTTTCTCACGATGCGATTGCGGTTCGCACCGCCCATGAGTGCCTTGGCGTCATCATAAAGCCCGGGATCATTGACCAGTGCACCGAGAGTGCCCGTTCCACCATTGACCTTGTCTAAAATTCCATTGAGATTTTTAAGGACTCCTGCCAGTTGTCCGCCTGCCAGGGCTTGGCTCAGCTTTTCGGTCACGAGCGAAAGATTTTTCGAAGACTCAGCCATCCCTTTAAAGAAAATGTCGCTACGATTTGCGGTGTCGAAATTTCTCAAGATACGATCCAGACTGGCAGTGACGCTCGTTAAATTGACCAAGAGTTGGTCGCTCTTATTTAAAAATTGACCCAAATCCTTTGAAGGCCTGGGGTGAATCTCAGCACCTGGTTCAATGGGAGGTTGGTCCTTGCTTCCGGCAGATAATGAAATGTACTTGTCGCCCAGGACGCCTTGGGTAGCAATCTCCGCTTCGGTGTCTTTGCGAAGCCAGGTCGAAAATTTTCTGAGGACAGCGACTTTGACTTCGATAGAACCCCGTTCGGGGCTAAATTCGATCGTGTCGATCGTGCCCACTTGAATACCGGCGAGGACGACCTTAGCGCCAGGGATCAGGCCATCGACACTCTGAAAGTACGAAACATAGCGATTTTGGCGAGCCAGGAAATTTTCGGCACTTCCTAATACTAAAATTGCCATCATGATCAGACCCGTGCCGATCGTAACAAACAATCCAACTTTCATTTCTATTTCGAGGGCCTTTTGCATGACTCGCTCTCCGCCGCCGCCGGCACCTAGTGGTGTTCTGCACTGCTTACAAAAGACCTCACCAGCGGGTCTTTCGATTTTTTAATGTTTTCGACCGTATCGATCGAGTGAATCTTTCCATTGTAAAGAATTGCTATCCGATCGGCAATTTCGAAAGCGCTGGGAATATCGTGTGTCACGAAAATGCCGGTGATTCCTTTTTCTTTTAGTTTTTTAATATTATCAAGGAGCCGTTTCGTATTTGCAGGGTCAAGTCCAGCAGTGGGCTCATCAAAAAGTATGATTTGAGGCTCTAGGATTATTGCCCTCGCTAGCCCAGCTCTTTTTTGCATTCCGCCTGAAAGTTCAGCCGGCAAAAGGTCGTTTGAACCTTTCAAGTCGATGAGCTCAAGCATCGCATTGACGCGTTCATGGATCTGCTTTGGGGTGAGTCGCGTGTGTTCGCGCAGGGGGTAGGCGAGATTTTCCTCCACGCTTAAGGAGTCAAAAAGTGCTCCATTTTGAAAAACATACGCAATTTTTTTTCGAACTTCGGTAAGGTCGCGCTCGCGCAATTTCGTGATGTCTTGTTTTTCGAAATTGATTTCGCCAGAATCGGGATGTTCAAGTCCAATGATCGATCTTAAGACCACGCTTTTTCCGGTGCCTGAGCCGCCAAACAGACCCAGGATTTCACCCTCAAAGAGTTCGAAGGTTACACCTTTGTGAACTTTTTTTTCGCCGTAGGATTTAAAGAGTTCTTTGATTTCAAGTGCGATTTTTTTAGTGACTTCACGGGGCTTTTCTAGTGACAAAGGTAATTTCTCCTAACTGCTGGGATAGACCGTGATGATAAAGAACTTCGTTAAAAAGAAATCGCTGATCATAATAAAGATGCTAGAAGTCACAACAACCCAAGTTGTGGTGTTACCTACCGCCTCGGTTCCGCCTTGAGTATTTAAGCCTTTCCAACAAGCTGTGACCGAAATAAAAAATGCAAAGACGATCGTTTTAGCCATTCCAGTAAAAAGGTCGTAGAGCCTTAGAGTTTCGATGGATTTGGAGAAAAAATACTCAGTATTGATGTTGAGCTCATGAAGGCAAATCATCATCGAGCCAAAGAGACCGATATAATCGGCAAATAATGTCAGTATTGGGAGAGCGATCAGACTGGCAACAACTCTGGGGATCACAATTCTCTTAATCGGGCTCGTGCCTAATGCGCGAATGGCATCGATTTGTTGGGTGATTTTCATTGATGCCACTTCTGAGGCGATCCCAGAACCAATGCGGCCAGCTACAAGCAGACTGGTAAAAACGGGACCCATTTCGCGGAGAATCGCTAGTGCCACGATTTTAGGAACATAAAGCTTTCCACCAAACTTTGCGAGGCCGTACCCGAACTGGAGGGCCATGACAGATCCGGTAGCCAGTGCGGTGACGGCGACGAGGAGAAAGGAGCGAGTGCCAATCGCATAAAGCTGATCGATAATGAGCCTGAAATAATGGGGTCTTCGGGTAATTTCACTGAAGATTTGACCCGAGAGCGCGCCAAATCCTCCTGCAAAACGAACGCCTTCCATAATCCTTGCCCCTAAGTTTCGCCAAAATAGGAGTGGAGGGCTTTTTGAAACGGCCTCTTCGGTGAGTTCGCCGAAAATAGTGGACATGATCTTTTAAGTTACACCTTATTTGAGTCTTAGAGAAGCGACGAACTCAGCGAAGTCTTTTTCTTGTTCTGAGAAATGCTTGGTTCTCGCAATGTAGACCAGGTCGAAAACGCACGAATGTCTGCGGATGACTAAGGTTTTGAGTGTCATATTTTCACCGTTCATGACCCCTTCGACTACGGTCTCCAGCGCATCAGCATCTTGAAGAGTCGATAGAATCTCAGTGCGTCGTGTCATTTCGGTCATTCCCAAAAGCAAAAGATTGGTAAACGAACGCAAGGTTCGACTTTCACTTTCGTAGCTCGCTCGGCAGCCGGAGTTGATCGAGATGATAGAGGCCGTTCGTTTGGATTGAAACGCGGTATCGGATACTTCAGTTTCTGTTGCATCCAATTCTTTTTCGGCCAACGTCGAGGCAGGAAGTTTCTGCCAATCAGGCTTTTCACGGGATAAATCCATGATTCCGTACTGCTCTGATTTTTCGGCAATAGGTTTAACCGTACCTATAAGTGTTGAGCAGCCCGTCGAAAAGAAAGCATGAATGAGAATGAATAAGATTCCGGGCAAAGGTGAATGAGATAATATTTTTCGTAGCGGATCCCAGGATTGCATCCCTACCAATGTAAACCGTCAAGCTCACGCCGTAAACTGTTGTGTTTTCTGACGGGTTAATGTTTTTTTTGGCGAAGGCCCGGGCAGTCATTTAGCTGAATCTGCCTAGGTTCTGAGAGAAAAATTTTCCGAAACGATCAATTCTTTCCGAGTACTTAAGTGCCGATCGGCAGACGATTCGAAGCGGCTAGGAAAATTTGGCACCCGAATTGCTTATCAGAGTTCTAATTCGTCATGATGGCGAAAGCAGTACGTGAAGTGAAAGAGCAGGATGCTCGAGACATGAAAACGTCCTTTTTAGTAAGAAATGCACTTGGAGTCCTTTTCGGCGCGCTAGTCCTCACTCTATCTATTGCGCGCGCAATGGCGAGCGATTCACTCCAGCTTCAAACTTTTAAGACACATAGCAGAATTTCCATTAGCGCCGACGAGTCCGTGAGTATCCACTATAAGAATTCGGGCCGTAGCTTTGAGATTTTTTTGGCAGGACTCAACTTCGGCGATCTCGGTGCTCCACTTGCCCAAGAATCTGCCTGGAAATCTCAATTCGTCAATATAAGCGACGGTCGCGTAGAAAAAGTGAATCTCGAGGAAATCAACGGAGGGGTAAGGATCAGTGGAAATTGGAAGTACCCGCGCGGAACTGCCGAACTTCAAAATCCGATCATGGAAACCTATGACTACCGCCTTCAAGATCCCCCACGGTTTGTCGTCGATTTTTGGGTGAAAAATGGTCCAACTCGCATTCAGGTCCAATCAAAAAAAGTGCGAGCCGAAAGATTAGCCACGCTTAAAGAGATTGAAATGGGTCAAAAACGCCGCGCGGATCGGCAAATCGCCGCTGAGAAAAGTAAGGTTGAATCTGAAAATGTTGGAAAATTTTGCCAAGAGCCTTTAAACGAAAATAAAGACGTCTTTTTGCCTTTTTACCCCGTTCACGAAAAAGTAAATTTTGGCCGCTGGTTCGCGGTGACCACTGCGGATACAGAATTTCCGTATTATGAGCCAACATCCAAGGAGAAAGATGCGCAGCATGTGAGACTTGCCCTTAAGCTTTATCGTGAAGGCAATCCAGCATTGGTTATTAAAATCTTGGATTTCATGGAAAAAGAAAAATCGGATTCTTCGTTTCGCCTTGAAATGAAATTTCTGCGAGCCAACGCATTGATTAAGTTAGGTTACACCGTCGAAGCAAACGAGATTCTCAATAAAATAATTTCAGAAACCAAAGAAACTCCGGTCGCCCTTCATGCAGCCATGTACATCGCAACAAAAAGGTATAACGAGGGTGCATTTTTGCCGGCTCTCGAGCAATTTATGTGGCTTGCCGCTAATCATCCTACTCATCGGTTGGCCTGGGTATTTCATTTTGGTGCAGCCGAATGTTTGTACGAACTTAAACAGATGGAACGCGCAGCCAAGGAATACCAATGGGTGGCTGAAAACGCAAAAGATCCAAAAGACCAGGCCGAAACGGTTCTTAGAATGGGGGACCTCACGCTCCAAAGGTTTCACTATGCGCAGGCCTTGGGTGCATACTCAACCGGGATTAAACATTTCGAAAAAGAGTCGGCAAACTATCCGTCCGTATATATCAACCGGGCTGAAGCTCTTTATGGTCTTGCAGAGTTTGATCGGGCTAAGGTAGCTTTCGAATCCTTTTTGTCAAAATTTCCGTCTCATCCCGCGGGCTGGCGCGCGACTTATCGCTTAGCGGAGATTTATGGACGCAAGGGTCCTGATGCAACCAATGAAGAAGCTAGAAAGTGGTTTTACGAAACAATCAACCGCTATCCCTTTAGCCCGGGAGCGACAATGGCGAGGCTCCGGCTTCTCCCATGTGGCGATCATGGTGGATTTGATCTGATAGCGCTCGACCGATTTTTTTCGGGCGAAGCGCTTCGGTTCGATGGTCGCAACGAGCTTTCTTCAGCGAAATACCAAGACATGAAAGCCATTTCACATGTTCGATCACTCATTAGTTCTGGCCAAGAAGGGCGCGCAGTTGAGGTCGCGATTTCTGAAATCAAGGCGCAAAGAAGCCCTCAGACCAGAGAGATTCTCGGAAATCTTTTAGCAAGACTTTTTAGAAAACATGTACTCACCCTTTTAACAGAGGGTAATAAATTTGAAGCTCTCGCTTTTTATCAGGACAAACTCGTTTGGATTCCAAAAGAGGCTGCCGAAGTCGACCATGATTACCTGCTTAAACTCTCGCAAGCCGCTTCGGATCTCAATCTGGGAAAACTCGCTCAGCAAATTGCTGATCGTTATACGAAAACCCAGGCGACCCCGCAAAACCGCGGGATTGCAAGTTCTGTGGACTCAATCGGTTTCGACCCGCTACGCAGTTCAGAACTCAACTTTACTCAAGCAAAAGCACTATGGATAACCCAAGGTCCCGAGGCTGAAATCAAAATTCGAGAATTGCTATCTGAAGTAAAAGACGAATCTCCATTTTCGTACGGCAAAGAAATTCTCCTAAGTGTATTAGATCACCGAGCTGGAAATCTAGCACAGGCTCTCTCGCATGGTTTGCGCGCGCAACTGCTCATGCCGACTGGCTCGCAAAATATAGACGATCATCTGCGCTTGGGCTTTTGGATTGCGGATCTCGAACTACGCTCCGGAAGTTTTGAAATGGCCTACCAGATGTACCGCGAAGTTGAAAAGCTTTCGGATCTCAATCCTAAATCAGGGCCCGAGGGTTTAACTGCACTCTTTGGCGTTCCGCCCCTATCGAAAAGGGACGCCGTTATTACTGCTCAGGCAGAGGCCTTAGAAAGAATGGAACGTTGGGGAGAAGCCGCTATCGCGTACAACCGCGCCGCCGAAATTGCAACCTCGCCAAACAAAGCAAATTTTGGTTATGCACGTGCGCTTCTGCATACAGGAGAACTAAAGGCGAAGGAAAAGGCGTTAGTAACCCTTAGAAAAATGTCAGAAAAGAAGGATGAAGATTTTTGGACTAAGCTAGCGCGCGAAGCGCTAGCAGAGGAGAAGACCAGAGAAACAGTCTTAGGCGATGCCAAGGAGGGCAAAAGATGACTGATATTATTACGTTGGACCGTAGGATGAATGATTTGATGCTTTTGGCCAAAACCGTTGCGCCCAGTAAAGCAACAGTTTTGATTCAAGGTGAAAGTGGAACTGGAAAGGAACTCATGGCTAGTCTCATTCATGAGAGTAGCACACGGGCTGCAAAACCGTTTGTGGCGATTAATTGCGCTGCAATTCCCGAGAACCTTCTCGAGTCAGAGCTTTTTGGTTACGAGCGGGGAGCGTTCACCGGCGCAGTAACCAGCAAAGCCGGAAAGTTTGAATTCGCAAATGGAGGGACTCTCCTTCTGGATGAAATTTCAGAAATGGACATTCGCCTTCAAGCCAAGCTTTTGCGAGTGATTCAAGAGGGCGAAGTCGACCGCATCGGAGGCAGAAAACCGGTTCAAGTAGATGTTCGCATTTTAGCTACGACCAATCGAAATCTCGCGGACTGCGTTCGGGCTGGAACCTTTCGCGAAGATCTTTTTTACCGTTTGAACGTGGTTAATTTGACCATGCCACCGTTGAGAGAGCGCTTGGGCGACGTTGGACTTTTATCCAAGCATTTTCTAAACGTTTATGCCGCGAAAAACAGTAAGCAAGTTCAAGGTCTAAATGCGTCGGCTCTGTCAGTGCTGGACTCTCATGTTTGGCCCGGAAACGTTCGCGAACTTGAAAACGTGATTGAACGCGCTGTGATCACTTCAACCGGAACCGAAGTATTGGCTCAGGATGTTCATATTGAGCGAGCCAATATTGCTCCCATGGTGACTATCGAAACGGGAGATGCACAGCTTGATAAAAACTGGATGCCGGGTAGAACCTTGGATGACATTGAGCGCAGTGTAATTTTAGAGGCGCTGAAATATCACCACGGTAATCGAACCCACACTGCTCGTGCATTGGGCATCTCGATCCGCACCTTGCGTAACAAACTTGCGGATTACCGCAGGATTGGAATTCAGGTTTAGTTCACTCCTTAATGGCAGAAGTTGCCGTGGGTATGAGCTCCCACGGCAACTTCTGCCGGGTATCGTGGGCAAGATTTTACAACAGTGAGTTTTGAGCGATTTGAGTATCGGATATTTCGGCATAAGACTTGAATCATTTTTTGCGGGGAAATGGGGATTATGGTCGACAGCGGTTTTGATCCAGTGATTGGTGCTTTGAACACTGCGCTGAACCTGCGCTTGGTGAATCAAAACGTCATTGCTTCTAATATTTCAAATGCGGATACCCCGAACTACAAGGCTAAGACCATGGAGTTTGAGTCCGCGCTTCGCGATGCCCTCAGCACGAACGATCGCATGCCCGCGGCTGAAACTAATCCGGGGCACATGGTGAGGCATATTACCGATCCCATCGATCCAGAAATTTATGACGATCCCAATGGGGTAGTTTCGCTTGACGGAAATACGGTAGACCGAGCAGGAGAAATGGCGAAAATGTCCGAAAATCAACTCCTCTACGACGCAAACGTCGAAATGTTAAAAAAGAAACTAGGAATGCTGAAATACGCTATTTCAGAAGGCGGAGGTAATCGCTAATGGATTTCTTTTCTTCGATGCGAGTTAGTGCAAGCGGCCTAGATGCTCAAATGAAACGCATGAACACGATCTCGAGCAATATTGCAAATGCAGAAACTACAAAGACCGACCAGGGAGGGCCTTATAAGCGAAAGGACCCTCTCCTTGCGGCACAAACCGATCGAGAAAGCTTTGGAGAAATTTTACAAAATGAGCTGGATGACTCTATTCAGGGTGTTCAGGTTCAGGAGATTGTCGAGGACCAGAGGGGACCACGCATGGTCTATAACCCAAATCATCCTCAGGCCAATGCTGAGGGCTACGTAGCCATGCCGAATGTAAATACAGTCGAAGAAATGGCTAATATGATTAGCTCGCAACGATCGTACGAAGCAAACGTAACCGCAATGAATTCGGCAAAACAGATGGCCCAAAAGGCCCTCGAGATTGGGCGCTAAAAGGAAAAATATAGATGTCAAACCTCAACATAGAAAATTTAAATCGAATCGTACAAACCGGGGACGTAGAAGGGCTCATGGGAGTCAATCCCGGCGTTCGTGCCTCTGAAGTTTCAGTTGCCCGCGAAATGCAAAACCAAGGAATGGAGATGCCCGGGGTCGTCGCAGGCGGAGACAAAACCTTTTCTGCCGTCCTGAGAAGTTCGATGGATCAAGTCAACCTCCATCAAAACCAAGCTGACCAAGCTGTTAAAGAACTCGTTTCGGGGCGGACAAAAAATATTCACGAAACCATGCTTGCCATTGAGCGCGCCGATGCGTCGCTTAAGCTCATGATGCAGGTTCGAAATAAAATTCTGGATGCTTATAAAGAAGTAATGCGAATGCAAGTTTAGTGATTAACGGGGAAACCCAGGGACGGGAGCCAACGTGAACGAGTACTTTAGGAAGATTCTGACGCAGATTTCAGATTTTCTCGGAAAACTATCCCCTGCCAAAAAAGTAGGCATGGGGGCGACGGCCTTTGCGCTAGTATTTGCGATGTCTGGAATTTTTTTCTGGGCAGGAGATAAGACCTACTCGCCACTGATGTCCAATCTTAATCCTGAGGATGCGGCAAATATTATTCGAGTTCTCCGAGAAAAACATATTCCCTTTAAATTGGATCCTTCGGGAAAAAATATTTCTATTCCACCCGAAAGCGTTTACGAGTTACGCCTGGAGCTAGCGACGATGGGGATGCCTCAGAGCAGCATCGTGGGCTACGAAGTCTTTGATAAGACCAGTTTAGGTACAACCAGCTTTGTGCAGAAGGTAAATCAAAAGCGCGCCCTAGAAGGCGAGCTCATGAGAACCATATCAACCATTCGGGGCGTGAAACGAGCGCGGGTCCATCTCGCAATTCCACAAAAGAGCACTTTTGTAGAGGACCAGAAAAAATCCACTGCGTCAGTAGTGCTCGATTTAGATCCTGGTACAAAGTTAAACGACAAACAGGTGTTTGGCGTCGGAAATCTCGTTGCAAAAGCCGTAGAAGGAATGGAAGCAAGCGATGTTGTCATCATGGATTCTAACGGAAAAGTTTTATCGAAAAATCCGACAGACTCATTGGCGGCAGCTACAGCTTCTCAACTGGACTATCAGCAAAAAGTCGAAGCGGAAATTGAGAAACACATCGAAGCAATCCTTTCTCGCGTAGTGGGCGAAGGAAAAGTGGTGGCGAAGGTTACGGCTGATCTCGAGT
Organism: uncultured Bacteriovoracaceae bacterium; assembly: GCA_964367865.1. GTDB lineage: Bacteria > Bdellovibrionota > UBA1018 > UBA1018 > UBA1018 > CAYJBA01. The sequence goes on from CAYJBA010000005.1 coordinate 16,593, forward strand.
TTTCGCAGGTAAACGAAACTCAGACAACCTATGACCAAGATGGATCAGCTGTGAGGTCAATCGAAAAGCGCAACGATAATATGAACATGGTTCGCCCTGGACCCTTCGGAGTGACCGGCCAAGTGGCTAACAATCCGGGGCAGCCGCCCGCGTCCAATGGGGATGTCAAAAACGATACGAATAAAAACCATGAAGTCACAAATTACGAGGTTCCTCAAACAGTTCGAAGAACCACTCGGCCGCAAGGAGCAGTTAAGCGGATCAGTGTCGCCGTTGTTGTAGACGGAAAAACCGTTAAAACTGTAGGAAAAGACGGCGTCGTTCAATCCAAAGTCGAAGGATGGGGAGCCCCTAAGCTCAAGGAGTTTGAGGACGTTGTGGCAAGTGCGGTGGGTTTAGACCGCAAACGCGGGGATACACTTGAAATTAAAAATATTGATTTTGCGCAAGAGGATTTCGATGAAGCAACGCGAATCATTTCTGAAAAAGAGCGCCGCAGCTATGTACTTAATATGACTATTTACGGTTTGATCGGTTTGATCATCGTTCTGTTCTTTATGTATGTGGTTAAGCCCTTTATTCGTTGGATCACCGAAAACACGATCGACAGCGTAGATACGTTTTTGCCCCAGACCATTGAGGAATTAGAAAAACTACAAAAAGGCGGTTCGATTCCGATCTTAGAAGAGAATTTGCCGGTCATACCTGAAAAAGTCGACCCGGAAAAGGTCGAGGGCGAGTTACTCAAAGAAAAGATCACAACTTTGGTTGACGCAAATCCACATAAGGCAGCGTTGATTTTGAGAGATTGGCTTCACCTCGAGAAGAAGAAAAAAGAAGAAGAAGGTGCCGGCGCCAAGGGGCGGTCGGCTACTGCGTAAACTGAAGTAAGATTGAAGAAGCGGAGACTTCGGCATGCCATATGAAAGTTTAGAACTTATGAACGGTTTGGAGAAATCAGCACTTCTCCTGAACATTCTGGGCAATCAGGTTACGGCGCAGATTTTTAAAAAGATGAAAGACAATGACGTAAAGCGCCTCGTTAATGAAATGGGAAAAGTTAGTAAAGTTCCCATTCCTACGGTCAAACAGGTCCTTGAGGCATTTTACGAGGAAATTTCGGAAGAAAGCCAGCTTATCTTTGGACATGCACAAGGACGGGAGTTTGTTCTCTCGACACTGGGCGAAGAACGAGCGAAAACTGTGCTGGGTCAGCTCTCTGTGTTCGAAGGGAGCAGGACGCTCGAGGCACTCGAACTCGTCGACCCGCGAACATTGGCAAATTTTTTAATCAACGAGCATCCTCAAACCGTCGCATTGATTTTGGCTCACTTGGAACCTGGAAAGAAATGCGAAGTGCTCAAACGTCTTCCCGAGGCGATTCAGACCGAAGTGGTATTGCGTATCGCAAATCTCGATTTTATTTCTCCCAATCTTTTGGCGCAAGTGGACGAAGTACTCAAAGCGGAACTTGCTACATTGGGATCAATCGATACTCAGCAATTGGGGGGAGTGCAGCCTATCGCCGAGATGCTCAACGTGATGGACAAGACCAGCGAGCAAAACATTATGGCTCGTGTCGAAGAAAAGGATCCTCAGCTGGCAGAGGAAATTCGAAAGCTGATGTTCGTTTTCGACGACATCGCTTACATCGACGATCGCGGCATGCAAATGCTTCTCAAAGAGGTTGCAAACGACAAGTTGGTTATCGCTCTCAAAACCGCACCCGAGGAAATTCGAGAAAAGATTTTCAGGAATATTTCCAAACGTGCGGCAGAATTATTGCGCGAGGATCTCGAGGCGATGGGACCTACCCGACTATCGGATGTCGAGACGGCCCAGCAGGAAATTGTCAACGTTGCCAAACGGCTTGAAGCTGAGGGCAAGATTATTATTAGCCGTGGTGGCGAAGGAGATGCTCTCGTTTAAGGGGCGTCTGACAAGGAACTTTAAATCAATATGTCTAAATTTAAACCCAACGAGTTTAAAGTTCTGGATAACGGGCCCAAGGATGGAGGGGTTCGCGTTCTAAAAGGCATTGAGGGTCCACCCAAAAATCCGGATGCCTTTGTTCCAAATAAATTAGATAAGCGAGCGGGTCAAAATTACAATGTTCTCAAAGAAAAATATGGTTCATTAGCGGCCACTGACCCAGAAATGGCCTCACGTACCCAAAAAAATCGTAGATTTAGCGTGAGTTCTCTCGTCAAAGGCCCACTTCAGATTGAAGCCGAAGAAATGCGGGCATTGGACGACCGAGTGACCAATCGGGTTATCGAACTGACTGCGGTTGCGCAAGCCGAAGGTCACGAAAAAGGTTACGCCGAAGGACTTGAGCGCGGGACTAAACTAGCCTTTGAGAAGTTTAAGATCGAGGCGGATGCTCGAATCCGTGATTTTGAAAATTTGGTTATGGAACTTGAGGGCGCAAAGCGAGAGATTTATCGCGCCAATGAGCGCTTTCTTTTAGAGGTCGTCTTTCGAATAGCTAGAATGGTCACGCTTAAAGAGCTTTCGACAGACAAAGAGTATCTGGTGCGGTTAACCGCCGAGCTGATTGATCGGGTGGGAGTGCGTGAAAACATTCGGGTGCGCATTCACCCGGAAGATCTGGCCACGGTATCCATGCTGCAAGAGGGTTTAGCCAAGACCATGGGTACGCTAAAAAATCTCAATATTCAGGCAGCAACCAGCATTAAGCGGGGCGGTTGCGAAGTAGAGACGGAGTGGAACGCAATTGAAGCCAGCCTCGAAACACAGCTTCAGGGTGTGCGAGATGCCCTCTTTGGTAAAGAAGTACAAGGTAATTGATGCAAACGAAAATGGACCAAAAAGCGATCGAAGATCATCTCGATCGAGTGAGTCTTTATCATGAGGTAGGAAAGATCACGAAGTCATTGGGTTTGATTTACGAAGCTCACCTTCCGGGCGCAGCGGTCGGGAGCATCTGTAGAATACTCAGTTCGGATAGCATGAGCGGAGATCATGGCGTTGATGCCGAAGTGATCGGTTTCAAGGATAAACGCGTAGTGCTCATGGCCTTCGAGGATGCGCCTGGAGTTAACAAAGACAGCATGGTGTTTCTCAGAAGGTGGAATTCGTCCGTTCGTGTAGGAGAATCCCTCTTGGGTCGAGTGATCGACGGACGTGGAAATCCAATTGACGGAAAAGGGCCTATCGTAGCAACCCGCCTTCAGCCTCTCGAGGAAAGAAGTCTCTATCATGTGCCTACTCATCCGCTGGAGCGTAAATTAATTACAGAACCGCTCGATCTTGGAGTTCGATCCATTAACGGTTTGAATACCTGTGGAAAAGGGCAGCGCATTGGCATCATGGCCGGATCTGGAGTCGGCAAATCTGTATTGTTAGGGATGATGGCCAGGTATACTTCGGCTGAAGTCAACGTGATCGCCTTAATCGGAGAGCGCGGACGTGAAGTAAAAGAATTTATTGAACGCGATTTAGGGCCAGAGGGGCTTAAACGATCGGTCGTAGTTGTTTCGACTTCGGACACCTCCCCCCTACTGAGAATGCGCGGAGCGTTTCTTGCCACCACAATCGCGGAGTATTTTCGAGATTTAGGCAAGGACGTTCTCCTGCTCATGGATTCGGTAACACGGTTTAGCATGGCCCAAAGAGAGATTGGCCTGTCCTTAGGTGAGCCACCTGCCTCAAAGGGTTACACTCCGAGTGTATTTGCTGCTTTACCTAAATTACTCGAGCGAGCCGGAATGGCCCCTAATCGCGGGAGTATCACAGGACTTTACTCGGTTCTTGTTGAAGGGGACGAACTCGATGACCCCATTGCCGATTCAGTGCGAGCAATTTTGGACGGTCATATAGTCCTTTCGCGAAAGATCGCACAAAGAAATCATTTTCCAGCTGTAGACATTTTACAAAGTACAAGCCGCGTGATGCGCTCAGTAACACAAAAGGATCATCAAGAATGGGCCGGATTGATTCGAGAGTGGGTCGCGGCCTACGCGCAGGCTGAGGATTTAATTAATGTCGGCGCATATGTCAAAGGAGCCAATATTAAAATTGATCAGGCGATCGCAGTGAAAGATAAAGTGGATGCTTTTCTTAAGCAGGGCATGGAGGAGTCGTCTAATCTTGCAGATACTCAAGCCATGATGCATTCGATCGTGCGGCTGGCAGAAGCGGATTTGGCCGCGGTACAGAATCCACCCCAGGCACCTCCACCGCGGTCGCCGGTTGCTCGGATTTAGCATTCTACTTTAAATCTCAATTATTTTGCGAACGGCCTTCCTGGCCTTGCCAGCAAAAAACGTCATCCTGACGCTGGAATCGCAAAATAATTGAGATTTAAAGTAGAATGCTAAATCCGAGCTACCGGAGACCGCGC
>CAYJBA010000006.1:0-19591 GCA_964367865.1 uncultured Bacteriovoracaceae bacterium
CTTCTCTCTTCATTTCGAGGTGCCGCCTCCAAGAACTTGTGAACTCGCTTTTCAAATTCTTTAGTAAAAGTCTCTTGGCGCATCACTGTATAATAGATTAGAAAGCGGGTGACGATGAGACCCACAAAAGTCACGATCATCGAGGGGATGATGATCCCTTTTCCAAAACTGATCAGCTGTAATAAAAACGGTTGCACGGGAGTCGACTCCATATTTACCTCACAAATTCCATTAGTCTTTTAGGTTAAATTTCACGATCACTTTTTGCGCTTTCTTACAGTTATAAAGTTTACAAAATTTTCGCTCATCCATTCCTGATGGAATATCGTCCGCTGATTTGCCTTCGGGCAGATATCCGCGACCAACGACTTTAATCATAGGGAGAAGTCGTTTTTTCTGCGTGTCGGTCAGGGCGTTCTTTCCGTAGACATGCTTAAAGATTTCGTTAGCGCGCGAGAAACTGAGCTTGAGATTATAGCTCACGGCCTCTTGGTCGATTGGGTCCAAGCTATTGGGATTGACGTACTTGCCTTTAAAGGTAGACGAGGCAAATCCGATAATTTCGACATTTGCGATTTTATCCGCTGATTTTGGGTTATTGAACAAGCTATCCGTATAGATCGGAAAAAATTTATTGAGCTTTTCTCTCATGTTACTTTTGAGTTCAGCCCTTCCGGTATCGAAATATTCTTCGCCGAAATCCAGTGTCACGACCCCCGTCTGGCCGTCGACATTGGCTTTGATCCCAGCTTTTTTAAAGGCTCCGCTAATGGAGTTTGCAATATTTTTTCTCGCATTAGTCATAGCGCGGGATTTTTCTAAATCGCCCTGAATCGCCGCATTTTCGCGTTTAAGTCCTTCCACTGCCGCGACATAGCGGGTCTTCTCTTTTTCAGCTCCCTCGAGTTTGGCGCCAGTATCTCGTAGCTTTGCGTCCGTATCGCGAAGTTGAGCGTCGGTTTCACGCACTTTCGAATCTAAAGACGCGATTTGTCCTTGCATCGCCTCCGCACGTTGCGCGGCCTGTTCACCAAATTCTTTGAGTTTTTTGGCTCGGGCTGCTGCGCTTAAGTGTTGGCGTTTAAGATTTTTTTGAAACTCTTCTCGTTCTGCCTGCATTTTAGCTTCGTTTTCGGCGCGCAGATTTTCGATCTGGGCCATATAACTTTTCTTAGTTCTTGTCAGCTGCTGTGTCAGTACACCTTTTTGCTGTTCCACTTCTGTGAGCTTGGTCTCCGTCACGGCTAGGTTGCCACGAACTTGATTTAGCTGAGACTCAACTTCTTGGCTCTTTTGCTTGAGGATCTGAACTCGTGACGCGCTTTCGTTTTGGATTTGAGCGATTCGTTTTTCAGCCTCTTTTTTAGTGATATGTGCAGCTTTTTGCTGCCGCCTCAGTTGTTCGATCCGCTGCTTAAGTTTCGAATTTACCTCCGTGATTTCAGCCTCGTTCTTTACAATCAAATCCTCTTTGGTCCGAATCTCACGATCTTGCTCGGTGATCACTTTTTCCTTTTCCTTTAGAGTTTGCTCTTTGTTGATAATTATATTTTCCCGGCGAGAGATTTGAGCCTTGGCCAAGATATTTGCGTCGATGATATTTCGAACGATCTGCTGGTATTGATTGAGTGCAAATTCTTTGTCTTCGTTTTCTTTCGCCTGTTTAGTTAGATTTTCTTTTTCTTGTTTCGCGTCTTCTTTCAAGAGCTTGAGTTTATCCATTAATTTTGCATAGACCTGCTGCTCGTTTTCGTTCTTTTGCGAAAGTTGCTGCTCTTTGAGCGCAGTGTAAACTTTGATTTGCTCTTTAAGATCGGCATTTTCATGTGCGATCTTTTCGGATTCAAGCTGCTTCATGTAGCCCGCGGTTCCGCTTCTGAGCGTAGCCGAAACGTACATCAGCAAAAACACCACCGAGAGCATCATGAAAAGATCGGCGTAAGACGTCCACCAGTTGGTGTGTCCGTCTTGATCGTTCTTTCGAATCTTGTCGTAATCTAGGCTCATAGCTCCCTAATGGCCTAACCCCTAAAATGGGTTCGCCATTATTCGTATCGGGAAGAACTCAGAGAGGCTTGAAGATTCTAGGACGTAAAGTGTGGTCTGAAATCGAATGTCAAATAAATGACGGGCAAGCTGCCTGTTGCCAGAGTCCTTTGCTTTTGAGCTACAGAAACTTCTCTGAAAACTCACCGTTCGCGTAAGTGAACAATTTTTTCTGCCCATCCACTTCGGTCTCGACGTTGATGGGGCGCTTCCAAACCTCGGCCAGTGATCTCATGGTTTCACGTCCCCAGCGTACATCCAGATCCAACCCCTGGTGCTTATGCCAGAGCAATAGCTCACCTTTATTCTGAAAATTGCCGTCTTTGACGTAAACAAAGGGCTGTCCCATGTTGGTCAGTTGAAACAAGAGCTTTTCCTTAACTTTCTTAAAATCCCGCTCGGCGATTTCGTACTGATTGGTTCGACGGTTAAACGCGTAAGTATAAAGTTTATAGCGCTCGACAAACTCTTCGGTCAGATACTCGTCAATAAAAGTCACATCATTGCAAACGCGTCTGACTTCAAATATTTTCTGTCGGCCGATCCCTAATTTTTTATCCCACTTAGCTTTTAGAACCATGTCATCACAATCTTCGTACTCTTTGCCAAATTTTCCGCGATCCCAACGCTCTTCGATATCCCTAAAAAGCTCAATCCCAATCTTATAGGGATTAACCCGTCCAGGCTGCATTGCCATGGTCCCGGCGTGGTGATCTGCAAAATCTAAAATCTCAGAATCCCTTAAAGCTTTCTGAGTCATAATCTTGGAATGCCAGTAGGAGGCCCAACCTTCATTCATGATTTTAGTCTGTCCCTGAGGGGCAAAGTAGTAGGCTTCATCTCGAATAATACTAAGAACCTCGGCCTCCCAATCCTCTAAGGGCGCCGCTTCGAGCAAAAATGCTAAAATATCTTTTTGAGGTTCGGCCGGAAATCCACGTGCCTTTTTCGCAGCGACCTCCGCCTTTTTTTTCTGCGACGCGATGAACTCGGGCGGATTCATGTACGAATCCATATAAGAGCGGGTATTTTTGATTTTGCCAGTCTCCTTTGCCTTGGGAATCTCGCCATCCTCTAACTTTTCATATTTAGGCGGAGCGGCAAACGGCAAATAGGGATCTATCAAGTTCTCTATAGTCAAACAATGATCGATAAAACTCTCGACGGTGTCTTGTCCATGCTCATCCATGAGATTGCGAATTTTTACCGCATGATTGGCCATGTTATCGAGCATCTTGCGATTAGTTTTAGAAAACCAATAATTGTTTTTAAAAAAATCGACGTGACCGTAAACGTGAGCCATAACGGTTTTCTGATCAACCAAGTTGTTCGATTTCATCAGATAGGCGTATGCCGGGTCCGTGTTAATCACCATTTCGTAAATCTTCTGTAAACCCCAGGTATAGCCCTTAGACAGCTGGTCGTAATCCATGCCGAAACGCCAGTGGGGATAACGCACCGGAAACCCGCCCAGGGCCGCAAGCGAGTTAATTTGCTCGTGATCAACCATCTCAAAAACAGTTTCAAAAAAATCTAACCCATAATCTTCTGCGTATTTTCTGATCTGATCTCTAACTTTAGAGAGTTCCGGGGTAAGCTGACTGCTTGTAAATTTCTCAAGCGACATGGCTTCACTTCCCCTTTCCTAAAAAATCCTTAATCGACTGCAAAATTCCGTCCTTGTTTTCGATCTTGGATAAGATCACCGAATCATGCTCGCCACCAAAATGCTCTTTGAGGTCTTTATAAAATTGGCCGGAGCCGTAGCGAGATTCGCCCTGGCCGTAGCAAAAAACATTACACGAAGGGAGAAGCTCTTTTTCAACGATTTCTAAACAAAGCCTCGTGTCCTCGCCCGACCAGTTATCGCCATCCGAAAAGTGAAATGGATAGATGTTCCAATCCGATGGCGCATACTCAGTTTCAATAAGCTTCTGACATAATTTATAGGCCGAGCTAATCAAGGTTCCGCCGGATTCGCGCGTTTTAAAGAAAGTCGACTCATCCACCTCGCGAGCTGTGGCGTCGTGAATAATATAGCGGGTTTCGATCCCTTTATACTGGCTCCTAAGCCAGGTATCGATCCAAAATGCTTCAGTTCTCACGATCTCTTTTTGCTCATCACCCATGGAGCCCGACACATCCATCATGTAAATGATAACGGCGTTGTTTTCATGTCGAACGTCCGTTTTCCAGGACCTAAAACGCAGATCCCGCTTAATCGGAATAATCACCGGATTTTCGGGGTTATAAATTCCAGATGCAATCTGCCGTCTCAAGGTTTCTCTAAATGTGCGCTTAAAATGGCGCAATGAGTTTGGCCCCTGATTGGCGATCCCAGTATAACGTTCTGTTTTCGATTTGATATTTTTTTGCCCGCGCGGCTCGATCTTAGGTAGCTCAAGTTCCTCGCCCAAAATTTCGGCTAATTCCTGAAGTGTGAGATCCACCTCGAGCATGTGGTTTCCGGCCTGATTTCCTGCCTCACCCTCGCCCGGCTGGGGATCTCCCTGGCCGACTGGATCACCGGTTTTACCGTCGCCCTGCCCTACTCCGCCTTGCTCTTTATCTCCGAAACGAAAACGCGGGATCTCGATCTGTGGAATCGGGATCGTGACCCTATCTTTGCCTTTACGGCCAATCATCTCGCCGTGGGTCACGTAACGTTTAAGATCGTGCTTAATCTTGCCCTTCACGATGTTACGAAAGCGGGCATGATCGCGCTTAATATTGTAAATCATTGTCTCTTCTTTACATCTCCTCGCGCAAAAATACTTGCTACGAAATTAAGAACATCCGTCGAGCAGATTTCGCAATAGTTGTAGTTTTTGATCAGGCGCGCTTTAACGACATCGATCTTTTCTTGGGTCGAGCGATCCACTACGTTCGAAACGAGCGACGTCAGTTTGATTGTGTCCTTTTGATCCTCAAAGAGCTTGAGCTCAAGCGCCTTATGAAGCCGTTCGTTAGTCTTATAATCAAAGGTACGACCTTCGATTGCAAGTGCTCCGATATAATTCATGATCTCGCGACGAAAATCGTCTTTGCGACTTTCTGGAATATCGATCTTTTCTTCGATCGAGCGCATGAGCCTCTCATCAGGCTCCTCATCCTGTCCGGTATATTTATTTTTAACCTTCTCCCTCTGGGTAAAGGCCTTGATGTTATCAATGTAATTTGCGCAAAGCTTTGCGATCGCGTCTTCATCGGCTGAAATGGCACGCTGGACCTCGTTCTTTACAATGTCCTCGTACTCTTGCTTAACAACCGCGAGGAGCTCTTTATACTCCCTGCGCTTTTCATCACTTCCGACAAGCGCATGGTGCTTAAGGCCCCCTTCGAGCTCGTTCATCACCATGAAAGGGTTCACGCAGCCCACGTCTCCGGCTTTGTCATAAACCAAAGCGTTTGAGATCTTGTCTTGAATGTAGCGCGGGCTGATTCCCTCGAGACCCTCTCTCATGGCTTCTTTTCTAAGCTCCTTAACGTTGTCCTCGGTATAACCGCTCAACGTTTTTCCGTCATAGAGTTTGAGCTTTTGAAGAAGCGAGAGGTTTGCTTTTTTAGGTTGCTCTAATCGCGTTAGAATTGCCCACATCGCGGCCACTTCGACCGTGTGCGGGGCAATATGCTTTCCTTTGATCTTGTTCGCGTTAAAATCTTTTTCGTAAATTTTAATCTCTTCTTTTAATTTGGTGATGTAAGGAACGTCAATTTTTACTGTACGATCCCGCAACGCTTCCATAAATTCGTTGTTCTGAAGCTTTTTAAACTCAGGCTCGTTCGTATGGCCAATAATGACCTCGTCAATATCAGTCTGCGGAAATTTCTTGGGCTTGATTTTATGTTCTTGCGAAGCTCCGAGCAAGTCGTAGAGAAACGCCACATCGAGCTTGAGTACCTCGATAAACTCGACCACTCCGCGATTGGCGATATTAAATTCGCCATCAAAATTAAACGCGCGAGGATCCGAATCCGAACCGTACTCGGCGATTTTTCGATAATTGATATCTCCCGTTAACTCAGTTGAATCTTGGTTTTTTTCGTCTTTAGGCTGAAATGTCCCAATCCCGATTCGGTCCTTTTCTGAAAGGATCAGCCGCTGAACTTTAATGTGATCGAGCACCTTGGTAAAGTCGCCCTGGTAACGCTTTAAAAACTCGCGCTGAACATAGCGACAAGCGGGGCAAAGATCTCCCGTAATATGAACTTTAAACTCGGATTTATTTCCTTTATTGAGCTCATCGACTAATTTTCCGCGCAACTCCTCAGGAACAAGTTTCAGAGGCTCTTCGTTCATCGGGCAGCGCATCTCGGTAGAGTTTCCTAATATCTGATCGCTGGCGCCTTTTGCGTCATGCCATTTAAAAGTATAAATCGCGCCTTCATCGACCTTCGAATAACGTTCGATGCCTTTTTTTAAAAGTCTTGCAATCGTGGATTTCGCAGAACCAACGGGGCCGTGCAAGAGTAGAACTCGCTTTTCAGTCCCATAGCCGTAAGCGGCGCTTTTAAAAAAATGAACTAACTTCATGAGGGGAACATCCAAACCAAAAACAGCGTCCTTACCGTTGTCGATCGGGTCATCAAAAAATTTATAACGAATTATATTTTTTTTATACTCGACGTAGCTTGCGGTGCCCCAAGTTTGAATCATGTCGTACATCCGCTGAAACGCGTTTCGACAGACGGACGGATTCTTTTTTACGATATCGAGATAATCGAAAAAGTTACCTTCCCAATGGTAATTTCTAAATTCCTGGACCGCTTTATGGTCCCCTACGAGTCGTCCCCAATCACCTGAATTTGTATTCTGCGCCATGAACCCACCTGCCTTCCTTGAGAAAGTGGTCTACCTTAATATTATTTTACCTTTACAGAGGGGTAGATGTAAAGTTAGCGTAAAATTTCCCTGGGAGAATAAAGCGTTATGAAATCAGACCTAAAAACGCATCCTTGTCTAAAGGAGGCTCAAAAGTTAATCGAAAAGTTAAAACCCGACCATTTTGAGCTCTATTTTGAGAAATCCGCCAAGACGAAAATAGAGGCAAAGGACGGTGCCGTCGATTCTTTGACACGGTCTGAGGATCAGGGTCTCTCTATTCGCATCTTAAAAAATCAACGCGTAGGTTTTAGCTTTACGACGTCCATGGAAAAAGCGGCTATTCAAAAGGCCGTCGAGAGCGCCTTTTCGATCGCAAAACTTCTGCCGGCTGATCCCTATGCCGGTTTTGAGCTTTTCGCCTCGGACTACCCCGAAATCGCGAAAAAGGAGTCATTTGATTCTGAGGGTCTGAAAGCTCCGATTGATCAAAAAGTCGTCATGGCGAAAAATCTCGAATCGCTTTGTAAAAAGGCAGACTCGAGAATTAAAACCGTGAGGCCCGCCTCTCTCTCAGAGAGCCATTCAGAAGTGCAAATGATGGATTCGCGCGGAAAAACGATTTCGCATACTCAGACCTTTTACGTGGCCTATCTCAATTGCATAGCTGAAGAAAATGGCGATTCGCAAGTAGGCGCTGAGGTCCAGTTTTCACATCACCTCTCTGAACTCAAAATTAAAAATGTGGCCACACAGGCCGCAAAATGGGCCACTGAGCTTTTAGGTGCCGGAGCTTCTCCCACGATGAGCTGCCCGGCAATCTTTAGAAACAGCGTGGTTTCAGAGTTGATTGAGTTTATTTCAAGTAGCTTTTCAGCAGAAGAAATTGACAAAGGCCGTAGCATGCTCGCTGATAAAATGGGTCAGACTTTATTTTCAAAAAAAGTAAATCTGATCGACGATGGGCTTCTCAAAGGAGGTGCCGCCACTTCTCCCTTTGACGGCGAAGGCGTAGCCTCGCGAAAGACTAAATTGGTGAGTGACGGAAAAATATCCGCATTTTTATACGACACCTATTATTCCAAGAAGTTGAAACAAAGTCCGACAGGAAACGCTACGCGCGGAATCAAATCGCCCCCCTCAATTGGAACCACAAATTTTTACCTTGAACCCGGAAAAACGACTCCCGAAAAGCTCATCGAGCAAATCAAAAAAGGAGTCTTAATTACAGATCTTATGGGAGTGCATACTGCCAATCCCGTGACTGGGGATTTTTCGCTAGGCGCCTCCGGAATTCTCATCGAAAATGGAAAACTGACCCGGCCCGTTCGGGGGTTCGCGGTTGCGGGCAATGTATTGGACGTTTTTCGTAAAATAACGGATATTAGTAATGACCTCAGATTTTTTGGTGGGATTGGCGCACCTTCCGTGTGTATCTCCGAAATTTCAGTGGGTGGAGCCTAGTCGCTTAATTAGAAGGAGCGCATGGAATTAAGAGCTGGTTTTGCAACCGACATCGGAAAAAGGCGCACCCAGAATCAAGATAGCTTCGCGGCACTTCCTGAATTCGGCCTTTTTGTCGTTGCCGACGGTATGGGAGGGCATCGAGGCGGTGAGATCGCCAGCGCAATGGTCACTGAGACTGTACCTAAATTTGTAAAAGAAGCGACTTCGCACAAAGGTTGGAACCCGCGAGTAGTTCTCGTCGAAGCAATACAAGCAGCCAATGCGGCGATTTACGAGCGCGGACGAACTCATGCTGAACTTCAAGGCATGGGAACTACGACCACCGCATTGATCTTCAACGGAAACACTTTGACCATTGGTCATGTCGGCGACAGCCGATGCTATTTTTTCAGGCCGCACATGCTTTGGCAAGCCACACGAGATCATTCGCTTGTGGCCGAACGCCTGCGCGCGGGACTGATCACACGCGAAGAGGCAAAAATGGATCGGATGAAAAACATCATCACGAGGTCCGTGGGATTCGAGCCTTCGCTCAATGTCGAAATTTACGATATGGAGTTAAATCCAGGTGATGCTTTTTTAGTTTGCTCCGACGGCCTCTCAGGACTCATCGACGATCCAACCATGCTAAAAATAGTAGAAAATAAGCTTTATGGCGCAAAAGATCCCAATTCTGCGGTAAAAACGTTGATTGACGCGGCGAACAGTAATGGCGGGGATGACAATATCACGGCAATACTCGTCGAAGTCGTAAAAACAGTTTAAGCTAGATCACTATGAGTAAAAATCGCTTTTACACGATTTTGATTATTCCAGAAAAAACTCAGCAGGTCAGAAAGTTTCTGATTCCGGGCTGGCTTTTTCGCGGATCAGCGGCTGGAATCGCGTTTGCACTTCTCATCGGCTTCGTGATGCTTCTCGATTATTGGTATGTCATGAGCCAGATTGGCGAAAACAAACAACTGAAGATGGAAAATCGCCGCTTAAGGCAACAGGTACAAGTATTTAAAAATAAAATTACGACGGTTGAGAGCACGATGGATCGGGTTAAGACATTCGCGACCCGTCTTAAAGTAATAACCAATATCGAGGATCGCTCAGGACTTTTACAAAGTTTAAACAGCGACAAATTGCCAGATGCGGCGACCAATATTCCCGGCCCCGACACACCGAATGAAAATCAAAATACGGAAGCTGCCCTAATCGCGGCGCAAGACTCTGCGCGCGATCCCGATGATTCGGGACTCAAAAAAGAATACCTCGAACTGGACGAAAAATTTTCTGAACTCAACCACTCAACCCTAGGTGTAGAGCAAGAACTTCAGGATCTTTACGAGCTGCTTTCAGACCAAAAATCTTTTCTTGCGGCTTTGCCGACTAAAAAGCCCGCCATTGGATATTTTACTTCGGGTTTTGGAATCAGAAAATCCCCCTATGGCGGCCGCATTAAAATGCATGAGGGTTTAGACATCGCAAATCGCCCGGGAACGGTGATTAAATCGCCGGCGGATGGTGTCGTTCTTTTTTCTGACGCTAAAGCCGGTTATGGACAGACGGTCATTATTGATCATGGCTACGGTGTCGAAACCTGGTACGGACATGCATCAAAGTTGATTGTCACTAAGGGTCAAAAAGTTAGACGCGGTGAGACAATCGCCCTATTAGGAAACAGCGGCAGATCAACCGGTCCGCACGTTCATTACGAAGTTCGTGTCAGGGGTCTTCCAGTAGATCCGATCTCGTTTCTACTCGAAAATTAGATGACTCTTCTGCTTATTCCCGCTAAAGTCGGGCCAACTCCAATATGCTGCAGAACTTAGCGAAAAAAATCTTTGGAACCCAAAACGAGCGCGAACTTAAAACCATTCGCCCGATCGTAACTCGGGTCAATGAGTTCGAAAAAACTATAAAGCCTTTAACAAACGATCAGCTCAAAGCTAAAACGAGCGAGTTTAAAGAACGCATCGCGCGCGGCGAGTCTATTGATTCAATTATGCCTGAGGCTTTTGCCGTCACTCGTGAGGCCGCTTGGCGAGTCATTGGCCAACGCCATTATGATGTTCAACTCATCGGGGGGGCCACACTTCATCGCGGTCGGATCGCAGAAATGCGAACCGGCGAAGGTAAAACTCTCGTTGCGACCCTCCCCTGCTATCTCAACGCACTCGAAGGGCGCGGCGTTCACGTTGTAACTGTAAACGATTACCTGGCCCGCCGTGACTCAGCTTGGATGGGTAAAATTCACGGATTCATGGGTCTCTCGACCGGAATCATTGTACACGGGCTCAGTGACCTCGAACGTAAACGCAATTACGGCTGCGACATCACTTACGGAACCAATAACGAGTTTGGATTTGATTATCTCAGAGATAATATGAAATTTAGGCTGGAGGATTACGTTCAGCGCGAGCTTCATTACGCTATCGTCGACGAAGTGGACTCGATTTTAATCGACGAAGCGAGAACTCCCCTCATTATTTCCGGCCCCACCGAGGAAACGACTGATCTTTACTATAAAATCGATCGGCAGATCTTGGTTGACGGCGGACTGACCAAAGAAACCGATTATACGATCGACGAGAAATCTAAAACGGCAGCGCTGACCGAAGCTGGCGTCGCTCTCATGGAAAAACGCCTGGGCATCGAAAATCTTTACGACCCGACTCATATCGAGCTACTTCATCACGTCAATCAGGGGTTAAGGGCGCATGTTTTATTTAAGCGCGATGTCGATTATGTCGTCAAAGATGGCGAAGTGATGATTGTCGACGAATTTACGGGTCGCCTCATGCCCGGTCGCAGATGGTCCGATGGATTGCATCAGGCCATTGAAGCCAAAGAAAACGTCACCATCGAAAATGAAAATCAAACCCTTGCAACGATTACATTTCAAAATTATTTCAGAATGTACAAAAAGCTTTCTGGAATGACCGGTACCGCTGATACCGAGGCAACCGAATTTAAGCAGATTTACAAGCTCGATGTGACTGTGATTCCAACCAATCGCGCGATGGTCAGAAAAGATCAGCCCGATATGGTTTATAAGTCTCTCAATGGCAAGCTCAAGGCTATTGCAACGGAGATTAAGCGGATTCATGAAAAAGGACAGCCTGTCCTCGTCGGGACGGTCTCAGTCGAAAAATCTGAACTTCTTGCCCACCTTTTGAAAAAAGAAGGAATCAAGCATCACGTTTTAAATGCGAAACAGCACGAACGCGAAGCCGATATCGTAGCCCAAGCCGGACGCAAAGGTTGGGTCACGATAGCAACGAACATGGCGGGCCGTGGAACTGATATTTTATTGGGTGGCAATCCAGAGGTTTTAGCAAAAAGCGAACTCGGTGCTCTTAAAAACGATGCGACTCCAGATGAAAAATCTGAATACGAAAAAATGCACACGGAGCTTGCCCAGAAATGGCAAGACAAGTGTGCGGCAGAGCGCCTAGAAGTTATAGCCGCAGGCGGATTATTTATCCTAGGAACTGAGCGCCACGAGTCCCGTCGTATCGACAATCAGCTCCGCGGACGCGCGGGTCGACAAGGAGACCCGGGCGAAAGTCGATTTTACCTCTCACTAGATGATGATCTCATGCGAATCTTTGGCGGCGTTAATATCGCGCGCTTTATGGAGGAGGATATGCCCATTGAGCATAACCTCATCACCAAAGCCATTGCCAATGCTCAACGCAAGGTCGAAGCGCATAACTACGATATTCGTAAGCACCTCCTCGAATACGACGACGTCATGAACCAGCAACGCAAAGTGGTTTACGCCTGGAGAAAAGAAGTGCTCTCGCGCGATCACCTTCGGCAAATGGTTTTTTCGATGGTCGATGAGTTGGCCGGTGCAATTTCTGAGGACTTTTTTCCGGGTGGAAAATTAAAAAAATCGGGCGGCCAAGCTCTTTTAGATAAAAAGGAGTTAAACGATGCGCTCCGCACGACGTTTAGCTTTTCTGCTAACGTCGAAGAGAAAGACATTCACCCTTTTAATGGGGATGGCCTTAGAAACCTCATCAATAAACTTTGCGGGGATTTTTACGCCGCTAAAGAAAAGCAGCTCACCGAAGATACGATGCGCCAGCTTGAAAAAATGATTCTCCTCACCACGATCGATCAGCTCTGGAAAGACCATCTTCTAGCCATGGATCACCTGCGCGAAGGCATTGGACTTCAGGGCTACGGTCAAAAAGATCCGCTCATTGAGTACAAAAAGCAGGGCTATAAGTATTTTGAAATGATGATGAACCAGATCACAGGAGATGTCGCTCGCAAGCTTTTTGCGGTTCAGCTTGCGCCCGCGGATGTTTACGACGAAGAAGCCTACGAGGGATTACCTTCGAACATTCAGTATAATGTGAGTGAAGATGGATCCTTGCTTCCACAAAAAGAACCAAAACGCGAAGCGCCTGCTCCTGCGTTTGACATGAACAAAATCGTCAGGCGCCCGCAACAAATGTCGATGGGCCGGGGCCCCATGGGGAGTCCTCTCACGGCAACACCCGGCGGTCCCGCGGGCGGACCCTTGAGTATGGGTTCTATGTCCCCCTCAAATCCTGCCGGCCCCAAAGTAGGCAGAAATGACCCCTGTCCTTGCGGGAGTGGAAAAAAATATAAAAAATGCCACGGAACTTGAACAGCTTCAGGCAGCGGGCATCCATTCCCGGCACCTGCTTGCCCGTTTGCCCGCCTGCCTGATTATGTTATTCTTATTCTGTAGCTTATGACAGATCAAGATCAGCCAAAAAAAGATCTCACCGGAATTTTAGAGCTTTCGCAATCTCAGCCGGCAGATTTTCAATCTGAAGTTCCCCAGCCACCCGAATCCGCACCGGTGAGCGAATCCTTTGCCCAAGCTCCCCTTGAGAGCTTTGAGAGTATCGAGGAGCTATCCCGATCGGCGGCTTCTACTTCTGAACCCGTAGTCCAGTCGCCTCCCCCTCTTCCAGATATGCCCGAGCCCCCCATGCAAAGTGAGGCGATCGCCTTGGACCCGAATGCTGGATTTGTTGAACCCAATCAATTTAGCGATATTCCTAATACAAGCCCCGTTTTAGATTCGGGAGGAACTTCTAGTCTGGCTTCAACAGTCTTTATTGATAATGACCCTACACTGGTTCCGGCAATGCCTCAGCCAAATCCCTCGGGCGCGCTGTCTCATGTTCGCAATTATTCTGAAAACGCTGCTGTGGTCAAGGCCTCCGCCCAGATAGCACTCCCCTTTAGTTTACGAATCAATGGAGAACTTGAAACTTACGAACGGGAAAAACTGCTCGATGTACTCTCGGCTCACGGCACAGGGATTAGCGCCGTGGATCTTGAGCCTCAGTTTACAGGAAATAAAATTCTGATCCCACGCATCAGCGAGTATACACTTGTTTGCATTGTTCAAACTCTCAGAGGGACCGCCGCCCAGATGCGTTTTGGCCTTTCGGATTCAATCTACGCATCGGATGACACTAAAGAAGAGTCACCGAAAATTAGCGAATATGCGCTGGGTGCAGGCGCGAAGTACGCTGACGAAGAAAAACACTTAGGCGCGGCGGTATTGATTCCCGTTACAAGCAGTGGGGCACTTCCGGAGATCTCGAATCCTTTTGTGGTCGATACGGTCACTGCAAGTGCTGCACTCAAGTCCGAATCCGTTGAGGCCAATACGTCGAGCGAGTATCAGGAAATTTTAGAAAACCTTCAAAAGGAACTTAAATATAAAGCGTTTAGAAAAGGCGCTGTGGGTATAGTCAACTTTGCAGTTCAACTCACTCAGCTCACGATGCCCACTCATTATCGTCTAACTGTACTGGGGACTGCGATCCGTCCTCGTATCGCAACCGATCCCGCGACCTTGCCTAAGGGGCGCTATCCTTCGGCGTAGTTCCTCCTTTTTTAATTCTTTGAATTGCGCGGGTCCTTATGCTAAACGCGAAGAGTTACTTGTAACCCATCCATTTTTTAGAGTCCTTATTATCAAGGAGTTCAAATGTTTAAATTTTCCGTATTGTTTTTAGTCATGACCTTTTCGGCAAACGCTTTCGCACATAATGGCGGCGAGAAGTGGCTATGTTTAGTCGAAGATGTCGAAGACGCTCAACTCACTGTTTCATTTGACGATGTGGACAGCGACTCGCCGCTCGCAAAGCTTTTTGTACCGACAAGCGATACAGATGGAAAAAACTACATGGGCGAGTGCACCCGTGATCTTCGTGCCCCCCGTCTGGATGTGACTTGCAATTTACCCACCTCTTCGGATTCCAGTTTTGATCTCACACTCTATGCGACCGCCGAACCTAAAGTATTTGCTTCAGTCACGCCAATCAGCCGAGGAAAAAAAGGCAAGACGACAGTCCTTCCCTGCTTTCAATAAAAGCCTCCTTGACTTATTACCAAGTCACGCTTGGTGAGGATATCAAGTTTACTGAACACCGCAGAGTTGCCTCCGAAACCGAAGCAGGCATCTGGCTGCAAAAGATCCGCGAAGGAGAGCAAGTAAACGGCAAATTTGATATTTTGTTTTATCGGGACACTGGCAAAATCATCGAGTACTGGTTTAATGGAGTGAAAACAAATCTCCCCAAAGAGGCGTCATTTGAAGTTCTCGAAACCAGGGAGACAAAGATTTCCGTTCCCGCCGGAACCTTGGATTGCCAATATCGCAAGATTCGGTACCCACGTTTAGATATCTATTCAGAATTTTGGGAAAATAAGGGCGTCGTGCCCATGCCGGGACTTATTAAGTTTTTGTCTCTACAGATGGAAACCTTAATCGCGTACGAACTGATTTCTTTTAAAAAATAAAATCCTTATTTTAAATTCAAAGCCTTTTCAACTCAATCTAATTCTTCACTCCACTGAAGCAGAAACCAACTGTCCGCTCGAATTATAACGAGCGGTGATTTGTAACTTTATATCCATCTCGGTATTTACGTATCCTGAGATCGACAAATAGCCAATATTTCCGCGCAATTTATTCTTGAGAAGATAAATATAATCGTAAATATTTTTTGTTGAATCATCGGGTAACACTCCCAAATCAAATGCGCTCCAAATTTGAAACTGATTTCCGAAAATCTTGCCCGCTTGCTGAATTGAAACTATATTTTTGCGAACTAATTTCGCGGCAAGGATCGCTTCAGAGTTTTTAGCGTCCCGGCATTGAATGCTGCTTCCACTAATTCTAATTACTTCGGGGCAGATGTCCTCACTTTGAAATTCTTCAAAATAGACGTTTTCTGCGGCGGTGGCTGAATGCGATGCAAACAATGCTAAAATCACATATAAAGACTTCATAAAACTACCCCTCTGTTTTTGGTTGGAGAGGAACTATCTAAATCTATGCGCCGTGTCAATGTATTATTGAGGGTAGGAAAAATAAACCGCAATTCTCCGGAATTACCTGAGATTATCCGCTGATACAGCGTTTTAAAATCTCATCCGCAGTTTAGGGCTTTCGAATTTTGAGGTAGAGTTCTTCTTCGAATTCGAGCTCGCCGTTTTTGATCGAAGGATCGATTTTCACTTTGTGAAACTCAATCCTTCCGTCTTTGTAGGCCTCAAAAATTTCAGGATCGATGTAATTTTTTTTAGCCGTGGCCTTTTCATTGCGCAGTTCTTTAGAAACAAAATCCGCAGATTCGGATATTGCCGTTTTAAAATCTTTTTCATTTTTGGGTGGCCCCCGTTTTGCCAGATATTTTACGGCGAGGGTGCTTCCGGCCCAGGTTCGAAAGTCCTTAGCTGAGAAGCGTCCGTGACTGATCTTTTTTAAATAAGTGTTGATATCAGCTGAGGTAATGGTCTGGATGATTCTGGCCTCGTCGTAATACTGCATCAAATTTTCGCCGGGAATTTGGTTCATTTCGCTTAAGGCTTGGGCCACTTGTTTATCCCTAAACGGAAAATCATGTTTTTTGCTCGTCTTGCCTATGAAATCAAAATGAATCAGGTCGCCCTCAACCGTGGCCTGATCTTTGCGAAGCGTCGTTAGGCCAAAGGTCCCGTTTTCCTCGGCGTAAACCTCATTTCCGATTCGAATTCGCGACCGGTCCAAAAGTCGCGTCACCACTGCAAGAACCTTCTCTTTGGTTACGCCTTTTTTTGCAAGATTCTGATTTACATCCTTTCGCACATCACTCAAGACCTCGCCAAAAAGTGTCACTCGCTTAAATTTGCTCTTGCTGCGAGTGGACTCCCAATCCGGATGGTAGCGGTACTGTTTGCCCCCTTTGGGGTCCAAAGCAGTAGCCTGAATATGGCTCTTGGGATCAGGTGATATCCAGACAGACTTGTCATCATAACCGGGAGGGATATGAAGCCCATTGAGACGTTTGATCTCCGCCTCATGGGTTATTTCATTTCCCTTGAGATCAAAATAATGGGGAATTTTAATTTCAACTTCCTTACCCTTTTTATCGAGTCCTTTTTTAGTTTCCATCACACGCGTAAGGCCCGGGCCCTCAGGTTTGATGTAAATTAAACCCGCAGCTTGTGCCTGGGCTTTGGAGATATCAATTGCAGTAGGATCCGAAGCGAGCCTTTCGGCGATGCAATGCGATGTCAGGCGTGGTGAAGCGCCCGCCATTTCTAAAAATGAAATGAGAATTAAAGAAAGGACAGGCAGGTTAAAATTCCAAAAAATAGTAGGCTTCACCACTCTATTTTTCGGAATTTAAGTTCTCATGCTCAAGGTAACACTCTTTTTTTTGAAAACTCGCCAACTAAATGACGGCCCAACTTTAGCGATATCCTGGCATATCACCTCAGCGCCGCCTTTCGCCTACCTAGGATCACTTTCGTCTGGTTAGTATTTTCTTCCCAGTGCAGGATGACATTGCCCCAGCAATAAACCATGGCAACGCAATAGATTAAAACCAAACTCACCAATATTGCGATTCCGTTCATGAGCATGGGATGTTTATCCATTCCGTATTCGATGAGCGTGCTGATGGTTGAAAACAAAAAAAGAGCCGTTGACCCAATAAATCCCTTTGAACCGAGAGCTTTTCTTTTGATTAGAGCTAGACCAGAAAAGAAAAACCCGATCCCACAAACAAGCTCAAGCAAAATGTGAGGAAGATAAGTTTGAATTCGACCCTCTAGGCCTTTCCAGCCAGCGAGGATTAGGTAACCCCATGCAATGAGCATGATTGTTCCTAAACCTAAGGAAAAAACACCCAAGTAACGTTTAGTCATACTTACTTGAGGTAACTGAGAAGGCTCAGGGCTTAGGTAAAATAAATACCCAAATAATACCGTAAAAAACCCGCCCGCAATCAAGGCGCCTGTAACCAGGGTTTCATTTAAAATCATATAAGCGTTCTCCTTCAAGGCCAGGATCAGCGAAAACTATTGAGGAGAAATGGTCAAAATGTGGAGAAAACGCAACAGATCACGAGCAAAGGCGATTAAATAAAGTCTATGGAATTAGCTTTTTAGCCTCTCCAATCGCTCGAGTCGTCATAGTGAGTGGGTTAAAAAACTTAATCCGAAGTTTCGGTGCCGAAGCATCAGTCACGCCCGAACTCCCCGTCTCGATTTCAAGCTCGCGCTCGTCCGAAGCATTCAAAATAGAGAGTTTAACTTGTTCTGCCGATAATCCAGGCACTGCAGCAACGACTGCTGCCGCAGCTGCGGTGATTGCGGGCGTCGCGCATGACGTGCCCGTCGGACACATATCCGTAAAAGTATCATAGGTATAAATCTCAACACGCGAACCGGTATTGGAGTATCTTGCAATCTGATCGACCGAAGGTTCGACGCCTTTTTTAACCGCGCCTACACACAAAATTCGCTCGTCATTACGATTAATAGGTTGAATATCCCCTAAGCACGCAGGAGATTTTCCTCGGCCATGATCCAAGTTGATTCGTTGATTTCCGGCGGCCATGATCCAAAGCCACGGGGCTCCGAGGAGTAAATCTTCTCGACCTATTTTAGTTAAAAAAGGCGCAAGATCAAAAGTTACAGAGGCAGAAACTATTTGAGGAACGGCCCCAATGCCTAAATCCCCAGATTGAGCCCGATTTATATTTTCAATCACCGCCTCAGGAATCGGGTAGCGAGACTCCCAATCAGCGCCGACTCCAAGCAATGCTATGGGCCCAGATAATACGGATCGGGTCGTGCCTGATTTCCAAATTGCCAGATCCAGTTTTCGCGCCGCAAGCATTTCAGGTGCGGCTTGAGATAAAAGGGTGACAATCGTTTCGACGGTTCCGGTGCCGTGGGCAAGCTCACCCGAAAGAGGCGCAAATACACTTGAGTCCCAATCCGAGTAATCATAGGAGATCGCCTCGCCTGTCCCGCCTCGCCCGATCCAATTTGCAAGCTCAGGCCTCTTAGTCCAATCCACTCCGCTATCAATCACCGCAATGCGCGCGGCACTCTCGGAGGGCTGTGGGTGTAAAATCTCGAACTTTGGGTCTTGATCTCTCAGAGAGCGATACTGCCCCATGAGTTTATCCAAGCGCGCGGGGCCGCCAGAAAAATCAGCCGCAAAATGCGCAGTTACTGAAAACGGATCTGAACCCGCCTTGAATTTGTCCATGGGAGAGGTCGCGCCCACCGCTACAGACAAAATCGCATGGGGATGGAGTAACTCTTTTGGAAACCGAGTCTCAAGCCATTTTGATTCCGGCACTCGAATGCGCGAGCCCGTCAGGGCACGGAGCAGTTTTTCTGTGGTCAATTTACCATCGCTATCGGATGCCGTTTCTCTGAGCGCAAGCAACACTGCCCAACGATCGACCGTCGAGTAATAATTTAGAAGATCCCGTCTCAGATCAACAGCCGCAAATATTTTTCCTTCTAATTTATAAAGCTCGTTTAATCGCATGAGCGAAAGCGCTTTGAGCTCCTCAAGATCTGAATTTGAAAACTGTTTACGAATGAGCTTTGCGCGCGGCGAGGCCACGCCAAACAAAGTAAACGCAGTATCGCGGTGGGCTGCCAAAAACGGCATGATTTCACTCACGGGGAGTGTCGATAATTTAGGTGCCCCGGTTTCTAATTCAAAGCGCTTAAAATAACTAAAAAGCTGATCCGTGATCTGAAAAGATAACGTGAGTTCCTTGATGCAACCTACGAAGCCCTTCATCGCTGATGCCATTTCCTCACGGGGCGCCGTAGATTTTGGAATCGCTGTATCCGGACAAGGATCATCGCTATGATCTGAAAACACAGGAGTGCTTGGATTTACATTTGAACTATAGCTTGCATCCGGGCTTGGATTTAACGCTGGATCTACTTCTTCGAATTCCA
>CAYJBA010000007.1:0-18423 GCA_964367865.1 uncultured Bacteriovoracaceae bacterium
GATCTGGGGAGTTCCCAGCCCCCAAAATCGATTAGGCGGCCACCCAAGCGTTGATGTTCTTCAAAGAGCGCAGTTCTTTTTAGCATCTTTTTTTTGTAACACTGCCCAAGTTGGGGTGTCTAGCCGGGAATGGGTTTTGTGACATTTTAAGTCATTTTTATTTGTCTGCATTGTTTTTCTCAGCTGCGATAACAGTGTTTAAAAGTAATTGCGCGATAGTCATTGGCCCAACACCGCCGGGCACGGGAGTTAGAGCTGAGGCTTTTTTTAATACTTCTTCGTAAACGACATCCCCTACTATTTTACCATCTGAGGTTCGATGAATACCAACATCTACAACAACAGCTCCCGCGCGAATATGCTTCGCGCCAATTAGTCCAGGTTTTCCGGCTGCAACAATTAATAGATCCGCAGTCCGCGTCAGCTCTTCTAAATTTGTCGTTTTACTATGACACTGAATTACGGTTGCATCCGCTTGTAGCAACAGCGCAGCCATGGGCTTTCCTACGATCGAGCTTCTCCCGATCACGCAGGCCGTTTTTCCGGCGAGCGCGATACCATAATGTTTCAAAAGGCGCATCACACCCGTCGGAGTGCATGGGACCAAACCTGGAAGTCCAAGCGAAAGCCTGCCAGCGTTAAGGGGATGAAAGGCATCTATATCCTTTTCAGGTAAAATCCAATACACGACGTCTTCTTCTTTAAAAGATTTAGGAAGTGGGCGTTGAATTAAAATCCCGTCCACGGTGCTGTCCCGGTTTAAGGCATCCACTAGGGTGTACAACTGATTGGGGGAGGATTTTTCAGTTAAGGCGTGAGTTACGTGTTCCATCCCTAAACGGACAGCTTCTTCGCCCTTTTTTTTCGTATAAATTAAACTGGCAGGATCATTACCGACAATCACAACCGCAAGTTTTGGCGCGCGCCCGCGATTTTTTTTAAACGCGGCGACACGGGCCTGGATTTTTTGTTCAAGCTCTTCTTTGACAGGTTTTGCTAAGAGCAGTTGCATCCTTTATATCTACCAAACGCTGACGCGCTTTTCTATGACAATGACCGATACAAAGATCTCGGCAAGTTTTTCCCTTATAAGCACGTTTTTTGCCGAGTGGGTAAAGACCTTCCGCGGCATTTAAAAAGAAATATCTAAAGTTTTTAAAAAAGTTTCGAGGCCCTCAAAAAAACAGCCGCAAGAAATGAGCTTAATTTCGGCTGGATAGGGCGCTTTTCAGAACACATGGCACCGAGAACTAAAAAATTTTAGACCGATCTATGATTACGGCATAGCGATTGCTTTCTAAGAACTTGGAGAGACAGCGCCCATTTTAGGGAAATCTCAGTCATGACGGCTAAGATCTGTCGCTTCGGGGGGGATTTGATTTGGCCACCGGATTGTGGACATCAGCCACGGGAGCCGCGGCGCAAAGCCAGAACGTCGATATTATCGCTAATAATTTAGCGAATACCGACACGGCCGCCTATAAAAAGGACCTTCCTACTTTTAAGGAATACCTTGCTACAGTGGAGCGAAGCCCTGAAGTTATGGACATTCCACGTGGGCCTATTAAGGACAAAGAGTTTTATCCTCTCGATGGTCGGGATCAAGCTTTTGTCGTTATGGACGGAACGCACACTAATTTTAGACAGGGTAGTCTTAGAGTAACACAGGGGCCGCTTGATTTAGCGCTCGATGGGCCAGGCTTTTTTGAAGTCAGTACTCCCAATGGGATCCGATACACTAGACAAGGAAGTCTCAAAATGGCCACGGATGGCCGATTAGTAACGAATGACGGGTACCCGGTACTAGCTTCACAGCCCGGAGGATTGGCTGGAGTGCAGCCGGCTCAAGGGCCAGTCCCTGCAGCGGGAGCTGGAGCCGAAGTTGCGCGGATGATTAATCTTCGCGATCGTGGCTCAAATATTAGCATCAGCCCAGCGGGCGAAATCTATGCTGGCGAAGATCTCATCGCAAAGCTCAACGTAGTTGAATTTCAAAACCTAGGTAAACTCAAAAAAATAGGCGGCGGACTTTTCGAAAATAAAGACACGCTCGTTCAACCCATGCCAGCGGCCAAAACCGCCGTGAGACAAGGCCTAATAGAGACATCTAACGTGAACCCCATCGAAGAAATGACCAATTTAATTAAAGCCAATCGTCTTTTTGAACATGATCTCAAGGCGATGAAAACCTACGGTGAACTTCTCTCGAAGGAAGCCAACGACATAGGAAAGCTATAATAAATGAAAGCACTTTCGACAGCAGCCACAGGACTTGAAGCTCAACAGGCAAATATCGAGCGCATCTCCAATGATATAGCCAACGTAAACACAGATGGATACAAGCGCTCGCGCAACGAGTTTCAAGATCTCATGTATGAGACCATTAAAGAGCCGGGCGGATCGCTGGGCGCAGGAACACAGTCTCCTGTTGGAATCCAACGCGGACTAGGAGTTAAGGTAGGCGCGACACATAAAATTTTTGAACAAGGCCCCGCGCGCATGACTTATCACCCGTATGATTTCATGATTGAAGGAACAGGTTTCTTTCCAGTTCAAATGCTCAATGGAGAAATTGGATACACTCGAACTGGATCATTTCATATAGATGCTCAGGGTCGGATTCAGCAAACCAATGGAGCACAGCTGATTCCAGCCATCACGATTCCAACCAATGCCCTCAACGTTACTGTATCGCAAGGTGGAGAAGTAAAAGCGCAGCTTCCGGGGCAGGGCGAGGCGATCTTAGGTCAATTGCAACTGATTCGTTTTCCCAATGAGCAAGGGTTACTCGCTTTGGGTGATGGTATTTATAAACCGACGCTAGCAAGCGGTGCGCCCCAGCAGACGCTTCCTGGTGAAAACGGAATGGGAACCATTCAACAAGGAGCCCTAGAGGGCTCGAACGTAAACGTCGCAAATAGCATGGTCGAAATGATTACTACGCAACGGGGTTATGAAATGGGCACGAAGGTCATGGGAGTGGTTGACCAGATGCTTGGAGCAACGGCAAACATTAAGTGAGCCGAGAAAATTTAGCGCCAGGGAGGGCGAGCGCGGTGGCTAAAAAAACGATTTTCGTCATTGGAATGATCATTGGGGCTTTTACATTTTTTCAAATGTCAAAAGTCCATGCTTTTGAGATCCGCCCAACCTTTGGATCCGCTCGAGCTAAGTTATTGATTAAAATTCAAGAAAGATATCCTAACGCCAGGATAGAAATCTTGGGGGAAATCCACTGGGCCGGAACTGCTGGGCCGGATGCAGCGGATTTTATTGAAATTACACAGGAAGGTAAGGGCGAGGCGCGCTTTACGGTTAAAAACTCACGAGAATCTGCAGATGGTTCAGTTTATTTTGCGGCCTGGATGGGCGCTCACATCGCATCCAAGCGAATTGCCCCAGGAGAAAAGCTAAATCCCGCTGACTTTACGTTGCAGGAGTTAAACGTCTCGAAGGGTGAGGCTTACGAATACCGGGGAGTCATTCTTCCATCTAACACTGGATTGATGGGCCTCGAATCCCGACAAACTATTTTACCAGGACAGTTTCTTACAAGAAACGCGGTTCAAAAAACGCCTGATTTAAGACGGGGAGACGCCGTTCAGATCCGGTTTATTTCGGGTGATTTATCAGTCGTGACACCTGGTATGGCCGAAGAGCCTGCGTATCTTGATGACCGGGTAAAGGTCATGGCACAAAAAACAAAGCGAGAATTTATCGGAAAGCTCACTGAGACGGGCGTTGTGGAGGTCAAGCTCTGATGAAAAATTCTTTACGCAAATCCCTGTCCCTATTTGAACCCCTCGCATTGGCTCTTATATTTACTACGAGTTGCGGACAGCTCATGGGAAATCTGAGACGAGATTTAGATGATAGCGAACCTTACATGGCTGCGAGCGAACCCGTTACCGGTGGCCGATGGACTGAAAAAGGTTTTCTTAATGAAGAAATGCCCGATGGAGGTTACGGCCGAACGCCTTATGCTTCTATAGGACACTCTGAACGAGAGCCGGCAAGTGCACCCAGCTCAGGCTTTTCAGGAAGTCAGTCATGGATTTCGCCCGACGCCCAAGAAGCGTCTAGACGGGATATATACCGAAGCGCAGAAACGGGAGAGGCGCCAGCGGTATCATTTTCTAACACGCCCGATCTCGAGCCTTCTGTTAAACGAAAATATAAAAATGGAAACAGGGCTTCACGGGCTGATTTTGTAGACGAGTCTCAAAACGAAGGCTCTTTGTGGGCATCAGACGGACAAACTAACTATTATTTTACGAAAAACAAAATTCGATCGGTGGGCGATATTATTTCTCTCGCGGTTGAACCCGACCTGGCTACGGATGTGGTTCGAGAAGTAACACGAACCCTTTCACCTAAAGAAAAAACAGCAGAACTTAATCTTGCTCAGGACCGCATTCGAGCAAAATACTTAGGGCAACCGAGCCCAGACTTAGCTAATCCAGTCATTGCGAAAAAAGAGGCAGATAAGGACACTGTGCCAACCAACGCAGCTTCGCCTGAAAGGGCGCCCGTGTCTGAAGGGCAAAAGAGCGAGAAAAAACCAGAAGTGGACGAGGATAAAATCCCAATCGCTACCGCGGCTGACATGGATTTAACAAAAACCCTCGAAATTAAAGCAGGCGATGTGATGATGGGTGAGATCGTTGAAAGATATCCGAACGTCAACTATAAGATTAGGGCCTTAAAAAAGATACCGTATAAAAAGGGCTCGCCCCGATTGATTACACTTATTGGGGTCGTAAAAGGAACAGACATCACTGAAGAGGACACAACATCCTCGGGGAAGCTATATGAATATCGGCTCGAAGCGATTCGCTAAAAACATCAATAGAAGCGCTGAAGTCGCATTCAGCTTTTTAATTATACTTATATTTAATGCACAGGTAGCTCAAGCCGCGCGACTTAAGGATATTGCGACCGTAAAAGGCGTTCGTGAAAATATCCTTATTGGTTATGGAATTGTAGTGGGGCTCAAAGGAACAGGTGACTCGAGTGCTGATATTACGGGCCAGTCTTTAGGGCGACTTTTTGGAAAACTTGGGCTTGATATTCAGGGTAATGCGACGGTTAAATCAAAAAACGCTGCAGCAGTTATCGTTACAGCCAAGCTTCCACCCTTTTCTCGTGTTGGAAATCAAATTGATGTAACCGTAAGCTCGATCGGGGATTCTCCGAGCCTCGAGGGAGGAATGCTTCTTGTGACTCCTCTTCGTGCGGGAGATCAAAGCGTGTACGCGGTTGCCCAGGGGCCCGTAAGTATTGGGTCCATCGCGGACGGAACAACCAAACTTTTTCCTACCGTAGGGCGCGTAGTTAGTGGTGCTACCATCGAAAAAGATGTCGATATGAATTTTTCTGGCAAGAAAAACTTCAGGCTTTCTCTCCATAATCCAGACTTTACAACTTCGGCGCGAGTAGCGGCGGTAGTAAACGGCGAGCTCGGGGGTAAATTCGCTTCTGCAAAAGACAGTGGCACAATCGATATCGTGGTTCCATTTAACTACGACGGAAAATCTGTTGAGCTTTTATCCATTATCGAAAATATTCAGGTTAATACGGACTCTAGGGCCAAGGTTGTTCTCAATGAACGCACGGGTACAGTCGTCATGGGCGAGAGAATTCAAATAACCCCCATCGGAATTTCTCACGGTGATCTATCGATAGAAATTAAAGGTGCTACCAAGGGCACTAAGCCCGAGCGAGTTGCAGAGTTTAAGGGTGGGGCAAACGTTTCGGATCTCGTTAAGGCACTCAATACTCTCGGAGTTCAGCCACGAGATTTAACGGCAATTTTTCAAACTCTCAAACAGGTGGGCGCGTTGCAGGCAGATTTGGAGATCATGTGATTTTTTGGAATGATTTTTTAATGGACGACGTATTTGGACCGATTCTCGTTGTTCCCGAGTTAGCAGACTCAAGCGAGATGTCGGACCTCAAGTGCCGGAGGACTCGGCTCGGTGATCGCTCGAGCATCATGGAAGATGCAAATGGGAACCCAGAAACCTTTTCGAAGGTTTCTATCCAGGAAACAGGACAGGAAAAACGGCTTGCTAGGATGGCGGGTCTTACCGGTCTTGATTTATCTCATACGGGCATGGAAGCCGAACAGCATCACCCTGCTGAGTCCTCGCGGCGGAGGGGGAGCGGATGAGTTCGTCTATCGCCCTAGGCAGAACCGCCGCTTTCCCTTCCCCCCAAAATATGGATTTTGGCGCCAATGCGTTGACGGCGCCGACTACGCCGAGCAGGCGGATTCCGGTGATCGACAAAAACAAAATCGATCCAGAAGTCCGTAAGGCAGCTGAGGGAATGGAAGCTATGTTTTTAGATTATATGATGAAAACAATGCGCGACACGGTTCCGAAAAATGATATGGATATGGAGTCCCCAGCGACAGGAATATATCGCACCATGATGGATAGTGAGACAGCACAAACCGCCGCTCGTGCTGGGGGGGTAGGCTTAGCGGATCAGATTATTGCTTATCTAGAAGCCCAACGGTACAATTTACCCAAGGGGCAAGGAATCCCCGCATCGGACAGCGGTACAGGAGGTACTCATGAAGGTCAATCAGGCAGGAAATAGTAGCGTACAAAGTACTGAGACGAGTGCGGCAAAACGCACGGGGAAAGCGAACGCGAATGGGGCGGGCAAAGCAGCTGAAAAAAATCCAGCGGCCGCAACCTCCTCAGAAAGCGTCAACGCAAAAATTTCTACTAAAGGTAAAGAAATGGTCCGCGCAAAAGCAATTGCCACCCAGACCCCAGATGTGCGCGAAGATAAAATTGCCGAATTAAAAAAGAGAATCGCCGAAGGTAAGTATCACGTGGATTCTGATGCCGTTGCAGACCGTCTAGTCGACGATCATATGCAGATGGGTCTCGACTAAGCGTAGGCTTTTTCGCCGGTTTTTCAGGGTTTCCAGGATGGAACCCCCGAGATGCAGTCAGGAGGATTGCGAATGGAAAAACCCCTTAATGAAATCTATCAGTTCTTACAAAAATTAATCGGCCACTACAGGCAGTTAATGGATTTTGTTCGCGCTGAGCGCGAAGCTCTTGTTCAGGCTGATATAAAAGGCATTCACGAAGCTTTAGCTGGAAAAGAAGCGCTACTTCAACTGATTCAGCAAACGGAAAAAGAGCGTATGCAGGTGGTTGCTGAACTTGCACTCCTTTGGAAAAAGCCACTTCGAGATCTGACACTCACCGCGATAATTCATCATGTGCAAGGGACAGACCTCAAGCGAGCAGAACAATTACGCAGCGTTCACACGACGCTCAATATGATGATTCAACGTGTTCGCGAAAACAACGAAGACAACCGCGCGTTTGTCGAAAAATCGCTAGTTCACATTGGCGAGATGAAACGAAACGTACTGGGTGAGGCGGTTCCTAGAGCCGACACTTACAATCCACAGGGGCAGCGCTCAGCCAATACAGGCAGCTCCCGTTTGGTCAATCGAGAGGCTTAGTAGAAAATGGGTATTCCTAATATTTTTCAAACTGGACGTTCAGGAATGGTGGCTCACAAAGCTGCCATTGCGACGACAGGTCATAATATTAGTAATACAAATACAGATGGATACTCTCGCCAACGCGTTCAAATGGAAGCCGAGGTTATTAACGGCAATAAGCTCGGAAAAAATATTATTGGAAACGGCACAAAGATCAACCGCGTAGAGCGAATTAACGACCTATATGTCGAAAAACAGCTCCGATACGCGGGTCGAGATATGGCCCATATGGAAGAAAAAAATCTCATCCTGAGTCAGACCGAGGATATATTTAACGAGATGAACGGCGAGGGTTTAAATCGCTTAGTCTCAAGATTTTTTAACGAGTTTAGAAAGCTTTCTAACGAGCCCGAAAACGAAGCAATGCGACAATCAGTCCGCGAGGCATCGAGTTCGATGGTAAACGATTTTCACAGGCTTCGAAACGAAGTCGAGCAAATTCGTGCCAATATTGATATTCGGCTCGACGGATACTCGCGCGAAGTGACAGCCCTTTCTCAAGAAGTAGCTGACCTCAATCAAAAAATTAGACAGGAAGAAATCCTGGGCGGAAGCGCAAACGATCTGCGGGACAAGCAAGACGTAGCCCTAAAAAAACTTTCCGAATACATGGATCTTTCTACACACCCTGACAAAGAAGGCTCTCTCGTTGTTGAAATTAGAAACGTGGGCCCATTGGTGTCAGGCAATAAAGGCGAATCCTTTAGTGTTGAGCGCTCTCCTGCTGACGGGGTCGGCAAACCTGAAAATGGGGTCGACTTACGTACATCAGCTGCGGCCAACGGAATCGTCACGCATGCGATTCGGGGCGGTAAAATGGGCGCGCTGCTAGAGGTCCGAGATAAAACACTTTCAACTATCCTCGATCGCCTGGACGAATTAGCCTATACCCTTACTGATACCGTAAATGAAATTCACACGCAGGGATTTACACGTAACGGCTTTCAGAATGTAGATTTTTTTAAGAAACAAAACAGCACGTTTCGTGCGGCGGAGTTTTTAGATCTGTCAGATGCTGTTAAAGACAACGTAAACAATATTTCTACTGCAGCACAGCCCGACTCTCCTGGAGACAATCGAATCGCAATAGCCATTTCCGGACTTCAAGGCATGAAAATACTCAACGATGGAAACGCTACCTTCGACGCTTGGTATAATTCGATTGTGAGCGATGTCGGCGTTGCTACGAACAAAAATCGGGTGGGAATGAACCAACAAAAAGACATCATGACCCAACTTGGAAAAATGAGAGACCAGATTTCTGGAGTTTCGATTGACGAGGAGACTGCAAACCTAATGCAATACCACCAAGCCTACGATGCTTCGGCAAAAGTAATTCAAGTTGCGGATGAAATGCTGAAAACCGTATTAGAACTTAAGAGGTATTAATCGAAAGAGCTTATGAGAGTAACTGAAGGCACTAATTTTAATTTGATTCGCGACAATATTCAGCGGTCGCGTGGTCGAATGGAAAAGTTACAGGGACAAACGGCTACGCTTAAAAAACTCAATACGCCATCGGATGATCCGGTTGGCGCAGCAAAGGTATTAGAAGTGAGGACAGAAAAAGTGAACAACGATCAATACCAGATGAACGCCAAAATGGCGCAAACATTTCTCAATAACTCCGACCATGCGCTATCTGAGCTATCAGAGATTTTAGTACGCGCAAAAGAAATCGCGCTAAGCCAAAGTAGCGGGGCAAGCTCAAACGACGATACGCGTATCGGAGTGGCCGAAGAGGTTACCCAGCTGTTTAAACAGGCCGTAGCTGCAGGTAATCGTCGCATTGGGGATCGATTTTTATTTGGGGGATACAAAACGACAACACCGCCGATTGATCCCGAAGGAAAATACGTGGGCGACGATGGCCAGATGATGGTTGAGATCGGAAATGACGTTTTTATTTCGGTAAATGTACCCGGGTTTGAGGCCTTTAATACCAATCCCAAGCGCACCCCAGACTTAAACGGTCCTTATATGCATAACCGGACCCCTGCGAGCAAAGACGAAGCTGGCCCCGAAAACGTAAATGTCTTCGATGAACTTCAAACATTAAGGATCAACCTGTTAACTGGAAACATTGAGGGAATCCGAAATACTCTTGAGCGTTTTGATCAGGCGCACTCAAATCTCGTTGCCATGAGGGCCCGTGTTGGATCGAGAATTCAGGGCATTCAAAGCACAGAGCTCTCGATTGATCGACACAATCTCACGAACGCTGCACTGACCTCGCAGCTAGAAGACGCCGATATGGCGCAGGTAGTAAGCGATTTAGCTAAAGAAGAGACCGTCTTTAAGAGCTCTCTAGCGAGCTCTCAGAAGCTGATTCAACCCACATTGATGGACTTTCTGAAATAAATTTATGGGGCCAAAGGGAAAAAACCTTTGCAAGTTGCGGGGCGTTATACTAAATGTTCTCACGGTAAAGGAATACTCGCTTTACAGTGAGATGGAGATCTTATGTTAGTATTAACCCGGAAGTTGGGTGAAAGCATCGCGATCGATGATCATATTAAGATCGTCGTGGTGCAAATTAAAGGCAAGCAGGTACGCTTAGGGATCCAGGCCCCGAAGGAAACAAAAATTCACCGTGAAGAAGTCTATACGGCTATTCAGGAGCAAAATAAGCAAGCTGCTCAACCGGTGGAGATGAATCAGGTTTCGAAGGCCCTGAAAGGATAATCAGAGGCTGATTTCAATATCCGGAGGAACCGGAGGAAGAGGTCGGGCGTGAACGTAAAAACAGGACGTTTTGGCGAGATTACCATCGGATGCGAAGAGATCATCTTTGTTCCTCAGGGGATATTGGGGTTTCCGGAATTCACGAAATTTTGTTTAGTAGACCCAGGCGACGACACTCTTATTCTTTGGCTTCAGTCCATTGAAAACCCAAATATTGCTTTTGCAGTGTTAGAGCCAAAAATTTTTAAAGCTGATTACACGGTACGGTTATCTGCCGCTGAGCTTCGCGAATTGAAATTTGAGAACGTAAATCAATCCGCGGTTTTTAGTATTCTTACGATTCCGCAAGATATCACTCAAATGATGGCCAATCTAAAGGCACCGGTCGTTATAAACTTAAAAGAGCAAATCGCTAAGCAGGTCGTTCTTCAAGAAAATGAGTTTTCAATTAAGCACCCGATGTTCAAAGAGCTTCGCACTCATTTGATGACGATTCAGGCGCAAAAGCGAGTGAGTCAGAGGACAGAGTTTAATGTGCCTGTAGCCATTAAAAATATTCCACCCTCCCTGACTGTAAAAAGTATTCAGGCGTAATTTTATTCTTCGCCGCTAGAATTGCGTAAGTCCGAAGCAGAATCTCTTTCTGAACTTATCGACGTAACGGCAGGGCCAGGGATAAACTCAGACGAGCTCGAAGTAATAATTACTTTTTTTCCATCAAACATTGAACCAGAATGCGAAGTCATTGTTTCGCTGGTCGTGTTCTCACGAACCACTTTTTCCCGAGCGGCTTCTGCGTTCCATACGACAGATAACTCTTTAAGTGACTGGTCACATTTCGTGGCTTTGATTAAGCCATCCACGATCATTGCAGTGCCTAAATAAGAAACAACCGAATCCGTTTTAAAAAATCCTTTCGCTTCTTGCTGGTCTTTACTTTCAGAGTCCAAAGCTACCTTGCCCGCATTGAGAGCTGCCATTGAAACACTAACCACTGCGCCTCCCAATAGGGCTGAAGCACCTAAAACATACAGCGAGTGGCCTTTGTCTTCCTCAAATTTAAGATTGAGAGAATAGTCGGGGTGTAAATCCGCTTGGGTTCCCAAGAGTAGCTTTACGACTAACGAAGCTACGGGCGCACTCTCAACGGCAAAACTGGCCACGCCGGCGATTCCAGTAGCGCCGCAAGTAAAGCCGACTTTTATAACTTTAGCGGCGCGCTCGTATCCGAGGCGCCAGGAGCCCATATGAGCCAGTTCCTTTTTATATTCAGCTAACTCTCGGTCCATTTTTTCGAAATGATTCGCAAAACAAATTGAACTTGAAAGTGATGTGGCTAAGGCAAAAATAGAAATTAAAAATATTCGCATGGAGCTTCCAAAAATCAAAAGTCGTTCTCGAGGCGTTTCATTTCGATCACCTCGGAGAGACTTTTTCCGCAATAAGGACCAGAATATCTGCCACATTCGACGGACTCAGATGGGGCGCGTGAAGCCGACGAGGATTCTGTAGCTAAATTAAGTTCAACGGGAACAGCGGAGTCAGGGCGATAAGTAGGAATTAAATCACTAGTTTCGAAATCACTGCCCGAATGAGTTCCAGACCCCGTGGCAATACGTTGGTCGTCGTGTTTCGGAAGAGATTCGTCAGTAATCTGAATAAAAGATTGTCTCGACGACTCGACAGAATGATCGACAGAGGCCCCAGTTTCAGCAGTCGGAAACATTTGTTTTATAAATAATTTAACGAGACCCTGATCCCCCTCGGCCTCTAGAAGCGTACGGGAAAGGTTATCGCGTAAATTAAAAATTTCAACTCGATCCGCCTTGAGTTTCGCCACGCGATCGTCAAAAGCTGCAATATCTCTTCGCGAAAACAAGTCGCGATAAACAAAATTGGTTTTGGTTTTCCATCTTCGGCGATTGAGCTGTGAAAAGCGGTCCCAGAGTACGGCCACTTCGACTTCTACCGTGGAGACAAAGCTTTTCGCCCGATCGATCAGCTCCAGGGTTTCGCGTTGACTTCGAATGTGTTTTCCAGGTTCAAATTCTTTACTGAGGTATTCTAGCTCGTGCTTGATAGCATGCATGGAAGACGAAATATCGCCTTGCTCAAATAGCATGAGCTGTCCGGCAATTTTGTTTTCCGGAGCCAAGTATTGGGGGGAGTCATGAGCAAAGGCAGGCGCTGTAACAGACAGTGCGAGCGCCATTGCTAGCCAGCTACGATTCGATAAAAACATACACTCCTCTCCTAAAAGCTCTCTCTGATCGGAGATAAAGCAATGCCCGTGCCTGTATAAAGGAGAGTGTTGCACTTGAAATGATTGAGAAAACTCCCCTAATGGTTGAAACTATTGGGAGAATTCGTAGACGGGTGTTTAGGGGTTAGACACAGACGATTTAAGGACCTTTAATTCGCGCCCGCTTTGCCATGTCGAGATAGGCGAGCGCCTCGGGGTGATTGGGATTGAGATCTAAAACGCCTTCCCATTCGAGTTCGGCGTCTAATACATTGCCCTGGCTGTAGTGAAGTAACCCAAGTTGAAGAAGTATTCCAGGATGAGTGGCGTTCTCAGCTTTAAGTGTCTGAAGCTCTTGAACCGCTCGAGTAACATATCCTTTTTTTGCGTAAGCCTTAGCTCGGCGGATTCGAATCTCTAGCGTAGAGGGGTCAAGCAAGGCCGACTTACTATATTCTTCAATCGCCTCGTCGTAACGTCGGTAGCGAAGATAAAGGTCCGCAAGTTCCAGGTGTTTTACGGCAAACTTTTTATCGACACCCACGTCTTCGCCGCCAGTGCTTTTTCGCGCAATTGAGCGGTTAGCAGACTCAAATACATTTTTTGCTTCGTCATATTTACCGATGTCGTTATAGAGAACCGAAAGGCAGATGGCTGCGTCTGTATGCCTAGGGTCTAAGGCGAGTGCTTTTTTTAAATTTTCAACCGTGCCCCCCACCTGACCTTGAAAATAATTTGCAACTCCCTTGAGATAATAAGAGTCAGCACTATTGGGATTTTCAAGAATTTTTTTTTCAATCAGCGCATCCGCCTGGTGAAAATCTTTCTTTGAAATGAGATCTTGAATTTTTTTATCTAAGGGTAATTGTGTCATCATCCCCAAGCCCTATTGCGACTATTTTGAAGGTTCCTTTTCGGTCTTGGAATCAGTCTGGGGCATTTTTTCAATCTTTTCGAGCTTTTCTTTAGCCTCAGCTACGAATTTGACTTCAGGATATTGTTCTAGAATTTTTTCATACCGCGGCTTTGCCGAATGGTACTGACCGTTTTTAAAGTAAAAATTAGCAATATAAAGTTCCTTTTCGGCTAAAAGCAGGCGGATAGCGATTACATCAGCGCGGCCCTCAGCGGCTTCGGCTGAGTCAGGAAACTTTTTTAAAAAACTCTGATAGGCCTCTAATGCTTTGGTCACAGTAGTTAAATCGCGGGCAATGGTGCCTGGAGCATCATTGAAATAAGACTTTGCAGTCCGGTACATCGCATACGGGGTTTTTGGATGTTTGGGATGGAGGTCACGAAAAGACTCGTAAGCGGCCGCAGCTTCGATCCAGCTTTCCTGAAGATAGAACACATCAGCTACACGAATTTGTGCGTCCACGGCCACGCTAGAGTAAGGAAATTTGTTTTTAATTATTTTCAATTTTTCTAAGGCGATTTGGTAATGATCGCTTTTAATTTCTTCTTCAGCTTCTTTCATGAGGGCAACGGGATCAGTCTCATCAATCGTTTTTCCGCTGCAAGCGGCGAGATTGAACGCGATGCCCAATAAAGTGCCAATTTCAAAAAGACGCGAAAATGTTCTGCTCATAGGACGTATTTCGCACATCCGAGCTCAGAGTGAAAGAGCTGCTGTAGATTTAATCCAGCCAATACTAGAAGGTGAAAATCGAACCTGATACCAGGTATCTGAAGGCTCTGTTCCCCGCGAAGATCCAATGATTCTTACTTTTACTCCGGCATCCAGCTGTCCTAGTTCGAGAAATCGGTCTCCCGCACCGCTTCTTACGGCCTGGCGTTCCAAACAAATAGCCGCGGGTTCGAGTAATTGATGAGAAAGGTAGAGGCCGATACAGATACCCAGTCCGGTCATAACAAATAGTCCGGCGGGTTGAATCAACATCTTTTTGAGAGATCTCGTAGTATGGTAAGTCCGTAGCCAGATAAATGCTAAAATCATTGCAACTAAACCCAGGGCCCCACGAACTTCTTCGAGAGAAATGCGGTCTGAAAAGTTTTCAGACCAGCTCGAGGCGGGGTCTAGCTTGTCATCACCGATTAATCGCCCCAACGCAGTGCGTGCAAACTCTAAATTTTTCTGAATGTCCTGGTCGTGTCCCGAGAGGTGATTGGCTTTTTCAAGATAGGCTAAGGCTGGGCCGGGTCGCCCAAGCTTGAGCATCACAGTTCCCAAATTAAAATAATATGCGCCTTCATATCTAGGCTGGCTTTGAAGCATGCGCAGTGCGTCTTCGTATTTCTGTGCATCAAATAGCGATTTTGCTTCAGTCCAAGGGCCCCAATTTGGAGCGAGACCTAATGAGTCACATTTTGCGGCAGGAATAAAAAATACGCTTTTAATTAGAATGATGATCACGAAATAATTGGATAAGTGCATATTCTAAAAATACTGAGTTTTCGGGCATCCTTGCAACAAAAATAAGCGCATGATATCGCTCGGATATGCCCACAGTGTCTCAGTCTCTTATCGCGTCGGCTCGGTTTCGCGCAGCGCGCGATGAGCTAATTTTGGCAATTACCCAGGCCAGCTCTTCTATAGCTCAGATCAAGCCTGCGCCAAAAGATTCGGCCTTAAGAGAGAACTACCTAAAATCGATCCAGGAGTTTTCTCAAGAAAGAGGAAGGGATCTATTTTTCCCATTTCTCGCCAGCGGCTTGGGGTCGGGCTCGTTAATTGAGCTCGCGGATGGGAGCGTAAAATACGACATGATCACGGGCATTGGAGTTAATTTTTTTGGGCACTCGCATCCGGAGTTGATGGCCGAAGTTATAACGGCAATTCCAGCGGATATCATGCAAGGAAATCTCGAGCCTGGCGTTGAGGCCAAAGAGCTGATTCATGCGATGCTTTCTCGGGTGGGTAAAGGAAGTCGCCTTAAACACGGTTGGCTCATGTGCAGCGGTACAATGGTCAACGAAGTAGCACTTAAAATCATTCGCCAAAAAAAGGCGCCCGCTACCAAAATTTTAGCATTTAAAGATTGTTTTGCTGGCCGTTCTACAGCGATGCAAGAAATTACAGACAACGCTAAATATAGAGAGGGTCAACCTACCTACGGCGAAGTTTCTTATTTGTCCTTTTACGACTCGGCTCTGGGCTTGGCTTTGAGTTTAGAGAAAACTCTCGGAGAAATGAAAGCGCATTTATCGCAAAGCCCCGGACTTTACGCAGCGTTAATGATGGAACTTGTTCAAGGCGAGGGGGGCTTTAGATCGGCTCCGCGAGAGTTCTATGTAAAAATTTTTGAAGAAGCTAAACGTGCTGGCTTAGCCATTTGGTTGGATGAAATTCAGACTTTTGGGCGTACGGGAGAATTATTTGCTTATCAAAAAATGAAACTCAACGAATTTATCGATGTGGTGACCATCGGAAAAATGCTTCAGGCTTGTATGGTCCTTTTTGCAAGCGAATTTAACCCAAAGCCAGGACTCGTGGCTGGAACCTTTTCGGGTAACACAGGTACATTGCGAGCTGCAAAAAAGACGCTTGAGCTTTTAGATCGAGGTTTTTTAGGTCCTGAGGGACGTATCGAATTGCTGGCCAATAGATTTGTGACACGCCTTGAGGGGCTTGCGTCGGGATTGTGCAAGGGAAAAATTAGCGAAATACGCTCCTATGGTGGAATGATTGGTTTTATTCCACTTCAAGGAACAATGGACGATGCGAAAAAAATGCTGATGAAACTCTTTGATTTGGGTGTGATCGCCTTTTATTGCGGTCACGGGCCTATTTTGATTCGCTTGCTTCCACCCTTAGGAGTGATGACAGAGTCCCAGGTTGACGAAGTTTGTGATTTAATAGGTCGAGCGCTCACCGAGGTTTCCGGATGAAGAAATTTTATATTGAAGCAAAAAAAATGATTCGGATTAATTCGGTTTCTGCCAACGGCAACGAAGAGCTCGCCAATTACGTTCAATCTTTGCTTCATGACCGTGGACTTAAAACGAGCATGCAGCTTGTAACTCATTCGCGAGACGACATTTCAAAACGGCAGTTTAACGTCCTGGGTATTTTAGGCGATCCCTTAGTGGATAAAAAAAGCAGAAAAGGACTTCTTCTTAATACGCATCTAGACACTGTAAGTCCGGGAATTAATGAAAACTGGACTGAAACGGGTGGCGATCCTTTCGAGGCGGCCATGAAAGATGGAAAAATTTTTGGTTTAGGCTCAGCTGACGTAAAACTAGATTTTTTATGTAAACTCTATGCAGTCGGAAAGTTTCGCGAAGAAAAACTCAAACAGCCCATTTATTTGGTCGGAACCTGCGGCGAAGAGATTGGGATGCTCGGAGCAAAATATTTAATTAAATCAGGGGCGCTCAATCCAAAATTTGTTTTAGTAGGCGAGCCTTCTGAACTCAAGGTGGTTTACGCTCACAAGTGTTTAAACATATTTAAAGTTTCTATTGGGTGTCAGCTGGTTGAGCGCGATGCTCGCGGATTTAATCGTAGAATAGATATGCATAGCCTAGGCCGGTCTGCACACAGCTCTTATCCGCACCTAGGACAAAATGCGATCGTACAGGCCTTAGAGGTAGTCCAAAAAGCGATAGATCGAGGTTTCGAGTTTCGTTTTACCAAACTCGCTGGCGGAGATACCGTAAACAAGGTTCCAGATCGCGCTTTATTTCAGTTTTATGTTACTTCACACCAGTTTGAAGACTTTAAAAGGTATTTTCGTGAAATTTTAAAAGGTGAAAATCGCGAAAAAAGCTTTCGCGTCGAGCTGGGTGGGGTAGGTGATTCGGGGGTTAAGTTTTTACCTGAGCCTATATTCGGTTGCCTCAATCAAGTCGTCGAACACTTTAAGTCTTTAGGCCTGGAATTAGAGAAAACCAGCGATGAGTCTTACTCCCCGGCCTTTTCGACCATGAATTTTGGTCAGCTTATTCACCGCTTGGGTGGAATAGATCTTTATTTTGATTTAAGAGTTCTGCCTCAAATCCCAGAAGCAGAGGTGGAGAAAAAAGTAAAAGAAGGAATTCAAAAAATTGCAGCTCAGTTTCCCAGTCTAAATGTTTCCGTAACAAAGGAGCGTACTAATCCAGGTCTTAACATGACCGTTGACCATGAGTTAGTCCGTATTTGTCAGGAAGCAATGAAAGACGCCAAGATGGAGCCACTTCTGAACAAAAAGGCGACATCCACAGAAGCTGCGCTTTATTTTCAGGCTGGATATGAGTCGGTCATTTTCGGACCCGGGGTTTCGCAGGGAAACAGTCATAGTCCTAACGAGCACAATCTCATTGATCAAGTTGAAAAAGCGACGATGTTTTATACGAAGCTCATCGAGCGAGTCTGTTTATGATCCTATTGAGAGAGCTTCAAGAAAATGATCTAGAAGAGCTTGAAAAATTAGCGCAAATTCCTGGGTTTATTAATTTAACTGCTGACAAAGACGCGCTCAGAGAAAAGCTTAATCGTTCAGTCGAGTCCTTTTGTGACACTTTAGAAAATAAGTCAGAAGCTAAATTTGTTTTCGTAGCCGAGGATCTGGAGACAAAAAAGGTACTGGGTACCTCTATGGTTGCCGCTCAACATGGCAACGAAGAGTCACCTCATTTTTTCTTTGAGGTAGCGAGCGAGAAAAAGTTTTCTGCGACGATCAATACTGGTTTTATTCATGGCACTCTTAAACTTAAATATGACATTAATGGGCCAAGCGAAATTGGTGGATTGGTAGTAGATCCTGGCTTTCGCGATAGCCCGATAAAAGTGGGGCGACAGATCTCTTTTGTGAGATTTCTTTTTCTTGGAACGAATAAGTCCAAATTCAAGAAAAAACTATTGGCTGAATTGCTACCCCCGTTAAATAAAAAGGGGCAGTCCCCCCTTTGGGAGGCGATCGGTAGACGGTTTACCAATATGGACTACTGGGAGGCCGATCAACTTTGTCAGAAAAATAAGGAATTTATTTTTTCACTTTTTCCCTCGGGAAAA